>CAYLSF010000312.1:0-7347 GCA_964385675.1 uncultured Saprospiraceae bacterium | reverse complement strand
TTATGGTGCTGAATATGCAACAGCACCATTCAGACAAAAAAGAGAGCAAAAAATTATAGTTAAGCACTAATTAGTTGGAAGCAGGTGGCACCTGCGACCCCTTACCACTATTATTTAACCATAGTGTATTTTTCTCAGAAACAGTAACATTTCCATCAAGATTCCAATCTGCAGATTGATAACCTGATGTACCTGACTGCGACAACCAAGCATTGTTCTTATCGAATACAGTAATTTGCTGATCAGCATCTCCATCAGCAGAGAATAATAACATAATACCACCTTGATTTTTCCTTGCTAGACTACCGCCAAAAACAGGAGTATTCGGATCAGTAAAGTCAACAAGCGTTGCTGTATCTCCAAGTACAATCGGTTGATTACTCATTACAGCTAAATGATTGCGGTGCATAAAAACCACATAAGCAGAATCCTCCGTAACACCCGATATTGAAATATCAAGATGACCAGCTATATCAGTAATCGTTCCATCGTTCCAAATCAATACAGATTGAGTAGCAATGATATGTGTAGAATCTCCTTTAGAGCGCAACTCGACTCTACCCCAGTCAATTAACTTACGGGTTGTATTATTTTGTACAGAAGGTTGTAACGTATCAATGACTTCATGAATCTGTGGATAAACCGTGCTATCTATGTAAGGTGTTGTAACTGGCAAAAGATTTAATGTATTCAAATGATCTTCCATCAAACCTGTTCCAGTATTAAACGGTCCCTCTAAAGCAGCTTTTAATCTTAATTTCTTAGAAGGAGTCCCCAATTCAGCGGTTATACTAGATACAGATAGTGGAATAAAATTACCCAAAGAATCTAATGCCCCCGCTTCAACAATTGAAATATCCACCCCTTGCGAATTTTTAGTTAAAGGAGAGAATCCATTTTTAGCATTACCACCATAGCCTGCAACAGGCACGTCACATATTAAGTTACAGATCCGATTGTAAGAAAAACTTGCATTCACCAAATCATCTCGACTTATGGTAATATAAGCATAAGTATTAGAGGTATCTTGATCTATATGAATGTAGTCGGCATGATGTGTAACCAAAGAATTACCAAAATGTGAATTTACATACTCTATATAAGGTCGCTTATATAAACCAATTTCAAAGTGTACCTTTAGAGCAATTGCTCGCATATCAATCGTATTATTGATATCACCTGCAAAAATAGACAGCACTAGGTTATCTCCACTTACGGGATCGATTGAGTCCTTGTAATGAACAATCTGAAGATCTGCACCTGCATTTTTATGTATTGATTTTGGTACATTACCATCATGTTCCTTATCCAAATTATAGAAAATAACATCTGTATCAGTTATGTCATTAGAGTTTAAATTACCTGTCATTTTATAATGATCACTAACCCCTCTTTCAATCCGACCATTTCCATCAGCATCAGCATAACGAAGGTTTCTAATAGAACCATCTACGTCATTATAGTTAAATGGTTGTCCATTGGCTTTTAGCCAATCTTTCATAGGGTGAGGTCCCCAGTCAAACTTATTGACTAACCCCGTATTGCTACAAGGTAAATCTCTTATATGCATTTGATAGTTATAACTACTAGTCGTATCTAAATAACCAGCTCCTACACCATAGAAATACTCTACCCAAGCTTTATCTAAAGATAATGCATCAGTAACCCATGAGACATTTCGAGTATTCGTCACAATTCCATCATTATTAATATCACCAGGAAAGACCGCAGCCGTATCGATTGTAATTAGATCACTATAAACAGTATTTCCTGTATCACAAGCATTATATGGTGTGACTGTCAAGTACATGGAAGTAGTGAGAGAGTCCGTAAACTTAATATCAATGGTATCTGTCCCCTGCCCTTGTACTATTGTTACAGCATGACTAGGAACGATTGTCCACAAATAATCCGTAGCATTCACTATACCCGATACAATAAAACGATACACAGATACGGAGTCATTAGCTGCCACAAAATAACAATCGCCTTGAACCATTCCATTGCCTCCTATTGGACAAGTTGACGCAAAGAATCCTTGCTCCAATTGTACTTGTCCATTGTTAACTGGACCGACTATACTTTCTCCTATATTCCATTCCCATCTTAGGTTCGGAGTTTCAAAAACTTCACCTCCAGAAGCCCTAACGTCTGGCAAGAGCGATTGTGCCACCAAGGGGATATACCCCCAGATACACAGCATTAATACGCCTATTAATTTCCATATTTTTTTCATAAAGTTTATTTTTTGAATCATCTGAACATAGTAATTACACCTTTATAGTCAGAGACTTAAAGACCATTAATCATTTTGATAAGTATATTCGATGATTATTTGGAAATAGTATTCATGGTTTGTTCATTTTGTGCTTTTAGCAATTGAACTACTTGCTGTTCCAATTGCTCAATTTTAGCTACTTGTACTTTTAACAGTTCATTCTCTTTCTGTAAATCTTCGATCTGACCTTGTTGTTCCTTCATTGCCTCTACTAATAATGCTGTAATTGGTGCATATTGCATACTATAATATTCTCCTGTGGTATTCACTACTTCAGGTAAAACCTTCTCTGCTTCTTGAGCAATAAATCCTATTTGGAGTCCACTCTCCCTACCATCCTTCCAATTATAGTTTACCCCTCTTAACTGAAGTACTTTTTGTAATGGATTGGTAATCGCCTTAACATTAGTCTTTAACCTTTTATCACTGAAACTATTCCATTGAGTTGTTCCACCTGCTGCTCCGTTAACAAAAAATGTATAATTACTAGAGTTATTTGAGGAATTTCCATTGATTATTACCTCATTATCAGCAAAATCACCATAGATCAATGCCGTTATACTGGTTGAGTTTTCTATATAGAGTTTATTATTACTGGTTTCATTGTAACCCGCTCCTTTTCCAATAAAGACATTATAGCTACCAGTAGCATTATAACCTGCAGTTGCTCCAACAACTGTATTATATATTCCAGTCAAATTATTCTCACAAGCCTCCGCTCCAATAAATGTATTACTATGTCCAGAAGAGTTTCTTCTTCCACTATCATCTCCAATGTAGGTATTGTCACCTCCTGTTATACTAAAATTTCCAGCTCTACTACCTATAAATACATTATCAAGTCCAGAGGTATTCGCATAACCAGTCCCTCGTCCAAGAAAAACATTTTCGTAACCAGTTGTATTACTACGCCCTGCATCTTCTCCTATAAAAAGATTATAATCTCCTGAAGTATTATTCCTACCAGCACTTTCTCCAATCATAATATTATCAGTACCAGAAGTAGTCATATTCAAGCCAGTATTATTTCCAATAACAACATTACCACTATTAGAAGTATAGTTCATTAATGTAACTCCCCCTGCATTTGTATAAAACTGCAACTCTTCACTACCATTAATATCAAATCGAATAATATCATCATCTGTAGTTTCTTCCACTTGTATCTTCGTGTTGTTATTAGCATCTGCCAAATAAGACGCACTTAATCCACCCAAACTAACTGAATTTCCTCCTGTAATACTCAATGTATTATTGACTAAAGATAGGGTTTGAGCATCTGTATTAACAAAAGCACTTAAATCGACAGTACCACCATTAGTCAAACTTAATGTATTAGTATTCAAAGTCAACTGTTGAGCATCTGTATTTTGATAACCGCTTAAATCCACAGTTCCTCCATCCGATAAGGTCAACATATCATTACTCAATGTAAGGGTTTGATATACAGGATTTGCCACATACTGAGCGGTATCTGCTTTAAAAGCATATTCCGCTAATGGAATTGCTACAATCGGACTTGCTCCTAGAGTAAAATAGTTACTGCCTGCCCCTGTTACATCTATAGAGGTTTCCACATAGTACATACTGCTTCCCCATTGAATAGAAGTATAAGTACCTGTGATAGGCAAACCTGCTCCCAAATAAACAGATAAAAAACCTGTTAAACTCGTAGTTACAGAATGTTCTTCTTCATAAACAATAGGGCCAGAAACTCCTGTTTGTCTAAATGCCACTTTGAGTTTTAGAGCTTGACTCACCAATGCTTGACCTGTGGGATCTTTAGCAATCGCTTGATAGACCATTGCATGTGGTGTAGAGGGAGCTTGCCCAATTGTTATGCTGATTACACACAATAACACCAATACACACATCGTTAATTTTTTCATAATTATTAAAATTTAAAATTAAGTAAAATGATTATTTCATTTGACGCTTCAAATATCCGAGCATTTTCACTATGAAAGTTGTTCACTTTTTTTGATTTGTAGGATTTTAATATTGTACTATAGTCTTAGTCTCAAAGAATCAGTTTTTTTAGCTAAAGCCAAAATCACATTCAAAATCGTCATTTTACACCATGTTATAGTTGCTTAAAACCAAAATAGGAGATACTAATTCCCCTTTTACAAAAGTGAGTAAATAATACGATTAGATTCCAATAGACTTTGATAGCCAAAAACAAATTATTTTTAGTTTATTCTAATAAAGACTAACTATCTTTAGTAAATTACTAACCAACTTTATTTTTTGTAAAACACTAAAAACAAAGCCTAAAATGCCACTAACACCAATTAATGCCTTACTACAATTATATACTCGACAAGAAATTATTTACAAATTAGGAAAGCATCCAAATTATACATTCAATAATCACGACATAGAAGGATTATCAATTGACATAGGAGGTAATGAAAGTATAAAAGAAGGGACGATCAAGAAATTATTAGGTATTTCTGCGACTGACAACGGTTTGAAATTTCAAACAAAAACGCTAGATGCTATTGCTATATTTTTAGGGTTTCCACGTTGGAAAAGTTATATTCACTCAAAGGATCTATCTGTAAAAAAAATAAAAAACTTAACTATTCCTGAAGTACGTTATCAAGATTTATCGAATTTATGGAAAGAGAGGCTCATAGAAACAACTAATAAATTACTGCTCAAAAATCAACGACCTCTTTTGGAAAATGATTTTAAGAAAGAAATTGATGATTCAGAACGAGTACTATTCAGGACTGAAATACCAGAAAGATTATCGCCTTTTTTCAATACACAATGGTATTTGTATTTCTTTTATAAAAATTACTCGGAAATAGATGGAACTGTTCCTTCATTTGGGAGAGTTGTATTATTAATAGGAAAAAATACACGAGAAGTTAGTATTAAGAATTTCTACGATATGGATAATACTGACTATAAAGGAAGTGTAGAATTAGACAGTACAAATACCGTCTTAATATTTAATTTTAAGACTCTTGCAAACTCCAAATGTCTGCACATGAAATTTGATATTAATACAGTGGATTTACCTGAGATAGCATTGGGTAGATATTCTAACTTAAATACAGGAGGGGTTGGTATCATATCAGGTACAATCATTATGGAATATCAAGGAAAAATTACAGAAGAAGACACTAAACTATCGCCCAAAATAATTAATACAAAACATAAGGAATTTTTAGAAATAGATAATTCCATAAGACGCTATTTAAGTAATAAATCGCTAAATTATCATGAGACTAAAACAAGGATATTTTCCAAGAGAAAACTATCTAGTTTTTTAAAAGACTACCAACCTAGTCTAATACGAAGAATGAAATTTGACTGTGATACCAAAATCATTATTTCTACACCAAAATATTCAATAAACGCAGAAGCATTTAAACATAAAATGGAGTATGTCGATAAACTAATTATCTTTTTAGAGGATAATCTTAAATTTCAAATTTTACATAAACCATCAATAAAATATGTTTCCAAATACGCAACACCTAGATTATTAAATTTTTATATAAATAAAATCAAAGAGTCAGATATATTTATTCTATTCTATTTTAATGAAACTCATAGTTCTTGCTTAATGGAACTAGCTTGGGCTATCGCTGAATTAAAAGATATTCATATATTCACAAAACAAGGATTATTACCAAAAATTATGGGTACAAATAATCCTGATCATGTAAGAATATATTTTCACTTTGCAAATGAAGAAGATGCTGTCAATCATATCATAGATAATCATCAGCTTCTATTTGAAAAATATATTTAATCTGTTTTACATCTAAAAACCTACTTATTGCTGATATGAAAAAACTAAATTCAAAACTAGTTGATATTCTACAAACCCTCAATGAACAAAATAATGAACTTGAATCTTTTGAGGCTTATCTACGACTTTGTGCGACTCAAAATAGAAAAATAACTAAACCAATTTTTCTACTTTTCAATACACTAAAAACTAAGTATCACCCCGACTATGAGGATTTAATTGCAAAAAATATCTTTATAGAAATGAATGTTCTTGCACAACAGTCTGATGGAGAATATAAAGTAATTCAGAATTTTAAAGAATCTACTTTTCGTAATTGGTGGTCACAATTATATCGAGTCGCTAAAGACTTTATAGCTTATCTCGAATATAAGAGAGACCAATTTACAGAATATCATTTTTTATTGGAAGGATTATTCCAAAGAAGTCTTTCTCAAATCATTCCACCTGAGCAAAAAAAATTTAAAGCTCTATTAGATAAAAAAATATTTAAAGATGTAGAAGAACTTTACTCTCAGTTCTTATCAGATAGAAGAATCAATCAATATGCTACTTTATATCAAAAAAGAAAAACTAATACCACATTATCAATTACTACCACTAGTTTAGATAATTTTTATATTGCAGCCAAATTAAAATACTTTGCTGTTGCTTTTAATTGGCAAAGAATTATTAAAATATCACATCAACTTCATTTTTATAAAGAGATCATGAGTGTAATAGATAATAATTCTAACTTTTTAGAAATCCCAGTAATTAATATTTATTATCATTTAACACTAGCTTTGAAACACTATGAAGAAAAAGATACATATTTTGAAAAGGCTTATGATTTAATAATAAAATTTGGAAGAAGTTTTACTGAATTTGAGAATCGTCAACTACATACGATTATACTTAATTACTGTCGTTGGAAAATTAATGATGGTGATTATCAATTTGCTTCTTATGCAACTAATATATATGACTTAGCCTTAGAACAAAGTTTTTTATATGTAGGGGGGTATATTTATCCTAATCGTTATTATAATATGATTAGATTTGGTATTGAGAGTGAAAATCTAAAATGGACGAATAAAATTATTCAAAAATTAGAGCCTAGTATTCTACCAAAATATAAAAGTGATGTAAGTAAATTTGTACAGGCATCTCTCTTCTTTGCACAGAATCATTTTAAAAAAGTTGAACTTATTTTGATCCAAATTATTAGGCAAGGAGAATTCATTGATTTTTACTATAATATTTACTTTAAAACCCTACTAATAAAGAATTCTTTTGAATTAAAACAATATGATGA
>CAYLSF010000311.1:0-7348 GCA_964385675.1 uncultured Saprospiraceae bacterium | reverse complement strand
CTCCTGTTATCTCCTCTAATCCTGCAATCATTCTTAACATGGTGGATTTTCCACAGCCCGAAGGCCCTACTAATACGACAAATTCCTCATTTTCAATGGTTACACTTGCATCTGCAATTGCGGTTACTTTGCCGTTATATACTTTTTTAATATGCTTTAATTCTACTTTTGCCATTTTTTTAAAACGGTTGACGGTGAACGGTTGACGGTGAACGGTTTATTCATCGTATCGTTAACCGTATTTATTAAAACTAATTCCTAGTCAACTAATCACTAAGTAACTAAACTACCCCTTCAATCCTGCCGAAGCTACCCCTTGTACAAAGTATCTTTGGAAGATGAGGAAGATCGCCAATGTCGGTAAGGAAATTAAAACCGTACCTGCCATCATAAGTGGCCATTGTACTTGAAATTCATTCTTTAAAAATGCCATACCAACAGGTAGGGTAAACATATCATTGGTGGTAGATACAATCACAGGCCATAAGAACTCATTCCACGATCCTTGAAAAGTGTAAATCGCAACTGCGGCTAGTGCCGGTTTGGAAATTGGAATAAAGATTTGCCAGAAAATACGGAAATACGAGCAGCCATCTATCAGTGCTGCCTCTTCTAAATCTTTAGGAATGGTTTCAAAAAATTGCTTCATTAAGAAGATATTCACCACAGAAACCAATCCTGGTAAAATCAATCCAGGATAGGAGTTAATAAGTTGAAATTCATTTAAAATAATGAATTTAGGTACTAATAAAATAATACCTGGAATCATCAAACTCGCCAACAATAGACTAAAAATCAAATCCTTACCAGGGAAATCTAACCGTGCAAATGCAAATCCAGCCAACGCTGCAAAAAAGACGTTACACAATGTCTGAATCAACGTAATCAAGACACTATTAAATAGCCAAATAGCAAAAGGCAAGTCCTGCCAAACTCGCTTATAATTCCCTAGTGTCCACTCATCAGGTAATAGTTTAATCGGCCAACTAAATACATCTTGCTCGGCATTGAAAGAAATTGACACCGAAAACAAGAACGGCCCTAAGTAGATGGCTGTCATAAAGAGCAGCATCCCGAAGAATAATATTTTTTGTATGCTTAGACTTTTCAATTTTGAATGATTGAATTTTCAATTTTGAATGAAGAAGAAAAATGATTGATAAACATTCAAAATTCTTCATTCAAAATTCAAAATTAGTATGCCTCCGATGGAAAATATCTTTTTTGAATATAAGTAGCCGCAAATATGATAAGGGCTAAGACGACTGCACCTGCTGCACCATAACCTAAGCGGAAATACTTAAACGCATTGTTATAGACGAAATAGGACATCGTAGTCGTAGAATTTACAGGCCCTCCAGCAGACATCACATAGATTTGGTCAAAGACTTGAAAACAGCCGATTAATCCCAACACCAAGACAAAATAGGTAACAGGACGAACCATCGGTACTGTAATTTTCCAAAATTGTGTCCATTGACTTGCTCCGTCTATTTTTGCAGCTTCATATAAGGATTCTGGAATGGATTGTAGTCCGGCTAAAAAAGAAACCATAAAATAGCCCGAAGTCGTCCAAATATTGAGTGCCATAATAGCAAAAAGAGCCGTATCAGGGTTGGTGAGCCAGTCTGTTCCTTCAATTCCAACTAAAGATAAGAGGTAATTTAATAGACCAGGTTTGGAGTAAATCCATATAAAAATGATAGATGTCACCACAGAGGAAGTCACCGCAGGAATATAAAAGGCAACTCTAAAAAATGCTCGTCCTTTAAGTTTTTGATTCATAATAAATGCCAAAAACAAAGACAAAAAAGTCTGAATCGGCACAACGCCAATGGTATAGACGACTGTGTTTTTAATCGCTATCAAAAATACCTCATCTTGAAATAGTTCAATATAATTTCCTAATCCAATAAAGGTCTTTTCTGGAATCAATAAATTCCAGTCGTAGAAACTGATGAAGAAAGCAAACAAAATGGGGATAAAGGTAAATATCCCAAATAGCAACAGCGGAAACCCAATAAATAGGTAAGCTGTTCGGGCTTGTTCCCTTCGTTTTGATGAAAATACGCTCATGATTTCTCATGGTTTCATGGCTTCATGGTTTCACTGTCTCATGGTTTTCCAAATATTCATATACAATGAAACCATGAAACAGTAGAACAATGAACCTTATTTAACGAGTTTATATTTTTTAATGCGTTTAGCTAAATCTTCCATAGCTTTTCGAGGTGGTACTTCTGTAAAAAATATGGCTTGCATACCTACGCCTGCCTCTTCATAGCCTCTTTCACTGTATTGTACTTGAAGAGGACGAGCGAACTCTGCACTCTCCATGAAAGTTTTATAGATTGGGTGGGTGTAAAAACCATTTTTTTCGGCTACACTTTTTCTTGTCGGCATGGCTAGTCCCGTACTTGTCCACTTTGCCATCCCTTCTTTACCTGTCAAGTAACTCGTTAATTCCCAAGCCTCTTGAGGGTGCTTAGTAGCTTTTGGCATAGAGTAGGCGGTTGTAAAGGCTACCGTTGCTCTTTCTTTACCTTGTGGTAAATGTGCGATACCAAAATCAATGTCAGGATAATTATCTTCTAAAAAAGGCATTAACCATCCACCTGATACCACCATAGCTACGGCCTTTCGTCCAAAAGCATCACCATTCCAAGAAGTACCTACATCCATTGGAATAGTAGCCAAATCTTTCTGATATAAGCCATAGTAAAACTCTAATGCTTCTACAAAAGCATCTTCTGTGATAGCCAAATCACCGTTCTCGTCTTGAAATGAACCACCATTTTGATAAACAAAAGGCATCAACATCTCTAAACTTGGCTCTACCATAATGCCGTATTGATCTATTTTACCATCTCCATCTATGTCTTTCGTTAGTTTTTGAGCCGCTGCCTCCAACTCTGCCCAATTGCTTGGCACACTATCAATTCCAGCTTCTTCAAACATTTTTTTATTGTAAAAAAGGACATAAGGATTGAAATCTTTAGCGATACCGTAGTATTTGCCATCTTTCTCAAAAGCTTCTTTAACGAAAGGAAAGAAATCATCAAACTGAAAGGAAGTATCTTGTTCTATAAATTCATTGAGCGGTTTAAGAATATCAAAACTCATATAAGAAGGAGCGGTCAGTCCTTTTAGATAAAAAACATCAGGAGCAGAATATGTCCCTAACATCAATTGTATCTTCTCAGAATAATTACCAGGAATGGGTTCATATTTAAAATCTATATCGGGATACTGCTGTCGGAAGGTTTCTAACGTTTCTTTGAGTAATGCCGTCTCACTTGGGCTTGATACCCAACTGGATAGTCGCATTTGGTTGCTATCTGCTCTTTTACAACCTAATAGCGATAGTAATATGAGACTACATAGTAGTAATTGAATCAGTTGCTTCAAGATTGCCTTTAGTTTTAAATGGTTTTTAAATTAAATTGCTTAATACAAATATCTTTAGATTCTGTCTAAGAAAATACACTCATTTTGCTTTTAACTAACACTATTTTTGCACAATAGTATTATTTTTATACTTTAAAGTGTTAAAATTGGGTGGATTGGTGATTAGGAAGATTTAACAGTTCCTTTGAAACAAACCAAATCAATCACATTTTAAAATTATCAATTATCAATTATCAATTATCAATTATCAATTATCATGAAAGCAAGCTATCAACAATTAAATCTGGATACTAAAACGTCTTCCTTTTGGAAGTATAAAGTAGAATCAGAGCGTTTTGGGTTTCATTGGCATTATCATCCTGAATTAGAAATTTGTTATGTGGTAGAAGGTAGTGGGAACAGATTGGTTGGTGATAATGTAAGTAGTTTTGAAGCTGGAGATTTAGTCTTATTAGGCTCAAACTTACCGCATACATGGATTTCGAGCGAGGCTTTTCACGAAAGTGGAGCGACTATGAAAGTTATCGTTATTCAATTTACGATGGACTTATTTTCCCCTTTCTTTTTAAGACTCCCCGAAATGAAAGCCATTCAATCCGTTTTACATCATGCTTGGCGAGGATTAGCCTTCCATGGCACAACCGCAGAAAAAGGAGGGCAATTACTCCATAAATTATGTGTTTCTAAAGATTTTGAAAGTTTATCACAATTGATGACTTTACTTAATCTCTTGGGACAATCCGATGAAGTAGAGGCTTTAGCTTCTACGATCTATACGCCTCATTTAAGCAAATCGAATGAAAATCGGATTAGTCAAGTTTGCCAATTTATACACCAACACTATTTGCGAACCATTGCCCTAGAAGAAGTCGCTCAAATTGCGAACATGACAGAAGCTGCATTTTGTCGATATTTTAAAAAAATGACAGGTCAATCTTTTTTGGATTATGTGAATGATTTAAGAATTGGTCATGCTTGCCATTTACTCATGGAAACCCACAAAACTATCGCCGAAATTGCCTATCAATCGGGTTATAATAGCTTAACGCATTTTAATCGGAGTTTTCAAAAGCGAAAGAAAACTACACCTCGACAGTTTCGGAAGCCGTTTTATAGTAGAAAGTAGGCAGTTGCAATGGGCGGTTTTACCGTGAACAGTTTTTAAAAATAAAATATCTCCTCACTTTCCATCTTTTGATAATTGAAATGGTTTCTCACCAATTGATTAAACGTGCGACCCACAGAATCACTCTCCAATAAGGCTTCATAAATGTCTGAAGGTACATTATAATATTCATAGATGGTTTCATATCCTGCAAACTCAAGGACTAAAACCTGCCGTTCAGCATCATAACCAATGCTTTTTAGCATGGAGGAATCTATAAATTGTCTAGGGATTGTTGAAAACATTTGAATGTGGTTTTAATAAAATCGTTTGTATATAACATTTAAATTTATCCTCCTGTTCCATCAGTTTTAACTATCTTAACCTCCTACTTTGTAATTCACCAAAGATTTTAAGAAAATGACAGAATTAAAAAAGGAACTTTCGCTATTTGGACTAACGGCTATTGCAATAGGCTCTTGTATTGGTGTAGGTGTATTCGTAACCCCCGCTAAAATTGCGAACGCTTTGCCTTCACCAAGTTGGATTGTAATCGTTTGGGCATTTGGAGGAATTCTGGCGTTAACAGGAGCATTGACTTTTGCAGAATTGGGTGGATTATTTCCAAGAGTTGGAGGGGTTTATGTTTTCTTGAAAGAGGCTTATAATGATTTTGTTGCTTTTCTATATGGTTTTGCCATTTTGTTAGTCATTACATCGGGAGCATTAGCAGCACTAGCTAGAGCTTTTGCCGATTATGCCACACAGGTCATTACTCTATCGCCTACTGAAGAAAAAATATTGAGTATTGCCGTCTTATTATTTTTATCTGTCATTAATATTTTTGGGGTCAAAATCGGAGAATGGTTTTCCAATGTACTAACGGTTGCCAAACTGATTGGAATAGCGGGAATTATTTGTATCGGTTTATTTTTAACCCTTCCCACACCTGCACACGAAGTTATTTTTAATGTGGGAGATACCCCCGATAGCTTAGGTTCAGCTTTTTTTGTGGCGTTAATTGGCGTATTTTTCTCGTATGGGGGGTGGCATCATACTTCCTATCTTGCTGCTGAAACTAAAAATCCGCAATATACTGTTCCGAGAGCGATGATTTTGGGGACTTTAATTGTTACCGTCACTTATGTATTGGTCAATATTGCTTATGTCTATATGATGCCGATTGATGCTTTAGCTGCTTCTAAAGCTGTGGCAGCAGAAGGCGTTGGGCAATATTTTAGCTTTGGCGGTCAAGCGATTGCGATGCTTATCATGGTCTCTGTTTTTGGTACGATTACCATTTATACCATGACCGCTCCTCGTATTTATTTTGCTATGGCGAATGATGGAATTTTCTTCAAAGGATTAGCTAAAGTTCATCCCACTTATAAAACGCCCATAAATGCCATACTTGCTCAGTCTATTTGGGCAATTTTATTGCTCCTTTTTTGGGATACCGTACACGATTTGATTACGTATGTCGTATTTATGGATTTACTTTTTATGGCATTAGCCGCAGGGAGTATTTTTATTTTTAGAAAAAAACTACAAGAGCAATTTCGTCCGTATAAAACATGGGGGTATCCTGTTATTCCGATTATCTATATCCTTTTTACGCTAATCTTTTTAGTGAATACCGTGGTGGAAGAACCGAAACAAGCACTCACCGGGTTAGGCATCACCCTATTGGGTATTTTATTTTACAGTTATTTTAAACAAAAGGATTAGACTAATCCTACCACAATTTTTATATAAAAAAGTAAAGTAGGTTCAAAGTCTAAAACGAAATCAGATCCGTATTTATCCGTTCAACCTGTCTGCCGACAAAGGCAGATCTGCCTAATCCGCATTTCTTTTTATCGGTAATTCGTTCAAAATGGTATGTAAATTATAGTTCCTCTCAAAATAATATTTTTGAAA
Source organism: uncultured Saprospiraceae bacterium (assembly GCA_964385675.1). GTDB lineage: Bacteria > Bacteroidota > Bacteroidia > Chitinophagales > Saprospiraceae > CAYLSF01. The sequence continues at coordinate 915 of CAYLSF010000311.1, read as the reverse complement.
ATCCGCTACAAAATCGTATTTTTAAATTAAACATCAGAAAGACGGAACATGAAAAAGCAAAGTAATTTTAGAGATTGGACATTGGATAAGATAGATGAAGCCTTTGGTACGCAAGAGGTTCGTTCTTTACCTGCTTTGACTACACTTTTAGCCTATGAATATGAATTAAACGCCATAGAAAAAGCCTTTTTAGACCGATTAAGCGAGACCTATAAATATTTAGGAGGGGAAAGCTGGAATGAGACAGAATTGGAAAATAAAATCATCAGTCCGCTAGTGGTTTATGCACAAATTGATAATCCAAAATTTTCCTATTTCTTAGAGCGAGACTTAGCCATTACAATTGATGATTACGAACTCTCAGGGCGAGTAGATGGAATGATAGCTACGGGATTTAGAAACCCTAAACAGCCGTATTTTTGTTTAAGTGAATATAAAAAAGCAAAAGATCCAAACGGAGATCCACAAGGGCAAGCGATCATTGCAATGCTTTCTGCTCAACACCTAAACGACAAAAAAATTCCCGTCTATGGTTCTTATATCGTGGGAAGACAATGGAACTTTATCGCCCTCGAAGGCAAAAAATACACCTTTAGCGATACCTTCACAATTGATACGACCGATATTTATGATGTCTATCGAATTTTAAAAAGTTTGAAAGTACAGATTGATGGATATGTGAATCAGTAAATTTTTCATATCCCTTTTATCCGCCTAATCCGTGTTTCTTTTTATCGGCAATTCGTTCAAAAGAAACACGGATTATACGGATGTAACGGATTAAGCGGATTTTTTTATTCGAACTTTTTCAAATGCTTTTTTCTGTCATTGGTAAAGATTTTCCTTTTCACGGTTGGTTCTTGTCCAAAACTAAGCAATAAATCCCACATCAATCTCCGTCGCTTTTAGATAATT
>CAYLSF010000310.1:2756-7349 GCA_964385675.1 uncultured Saprospiraceae bacterium | reverse complement strand
AAATCTAGGTTTTTTTTTATGAAATTACTTAGTTACATACTACTTATTATACTTGGCACAACCAATTTAATTGCAGCAAATATAAATTCCTCCGCCAGTACCAACTATCATGCATTATTTATAGCGGTTGATAATTATGCTAGTTCTGCATGGACCGCTTTAAATAATCCTACTAGAGATGCAGAATTATTAAAAAACACCTTAAATAACCAATACGGTTTTGTAAATATCCACACCCTATATAATGAACAAGCTACTCGAAAGAATGTAATTTCTACTTTAGATAACCTTGTTAACGATTTATCAGAAAACGATAACTTACTCATATTCTTTTCTGGACATGGTTTATTGTCTGGCGAAGATGGTTATTGGGTGCCTAGTGAAGCTAAAACTAGAGAACGTTATGAAATGATAGCAACCCAAGAAATCAAAAACATTATTGGTAAAGCTAAAAGTAAGCATATTTTGATGTTGGTAGATGCTTGTTTTAGTAGCACTATTTTTAAATCTTCCGATTTATTTAAAGGAGATTTTGAGTCACATGATTATTATGATAAAGTGGAATCTTTAATTTCTAGACAAGCAATTACGGCAGGGGGGCTAAAGCCTGTTTTGGATGGAAATGGTACCAATTCCGTTTTTATCAAATATTTAATCCAATTTCTATCCAAAAATAGTCAGAAAGCACTTACTGCTCGTGAGTTATTCCAAATGATTCGATTTCCCATAAAAGCGAATAGTCCGAATCGACCTCGCTATGGACATCTGCATAATACAGGACATGAAGGTGGTGAATTTATCTTTAGATTACAACCCAAGCAAAGACTTAAAAAAGATGCCATAAAGATTCCTTCAACTACCAATTTGGAAACATCCCCCGAAGTTCATTTAAGTATAGAAGAAGGAGATAAAGTAGCTTTTACCTATCAAGGAGAGTTACACGCTATGTTATCTGGCTACAAGGGAAAAGTTAAATTTGAATGGTTACAAAATGATTTTATTGTTGGTAGTAAACCTGTCATAAAAGTCAATCAATCTGGTGATTATAAAGTAGTCGTCAAATCATCTAATCAAAAAATATTGGCTAGTGCTACCACCAAAGTTATTATAAAAGATAGAATTTATAAATCTATACTTGGAGATGATATACGTCGCATTGCACGAAAGTTTTATGGTGATTCTTCTTTAGAAACTTTAATTTATAAGGCAAATCCAACTATCAAAAAAGGAGCGATTTTAAAAATAGGGACACCACTAATTATTCCGCCTAAAGCAACAACCAGTCAAATTGCAGCTACTCGTTTTTCGTTAGGAGCGAATCATCAATTTACCCCCCTAGTCTATTCCAAACAATCTAATGGCGGCATGATAACAGAAATCGTAACAACTGTTGCTAAGACGATTCACAACAATCCACCACTTACTTTTATTCCTTGCCTTGATTTAACGCCACAGACTTATCATGGCGAAACGACACTAGCCTTTCCTTATGTCAAGCGACAAAGCGAATCCATGATTTTTCATTATTCTGCTCCGCTTTACAAGGTTATGTTTGTATTTTTTAATCACGAAAACAATCCAATTAACGATGTTCAGCAATGGCATCGGCAACATAAAACACAATCTAAAAAATTAAAAGTAGCGACAACTCGTGCTTACAAAACGGATGAACTACAACAATATGTTGTCAATCAATCTATTACATTAAAAATGTATAACACAATAGAAGATTGCTTCACCGCACTTCAAAATGGGGAGGTTGATTTAGTAGCAACTACTCAAATGGCTGGATTTTCAGTATTACAAAAAAATAAAGCCCTTAACGCTGAAAAATTTGCCGTCTTAAAACAAGAAATTGCTACTAAAAACCTTTATGCGGTCATTTCTAAAAAACATCCTAATGCCCTTCAGTTGCTTCAACAATTCAACAAAGCATTTGAAACCTTACAACAATCTGGAAAAATTAATGCGATTGTGGATAAGCATTTGGATTTGATTCGAAAAATGCCTTAGGATTGTTGAAGAATAAATTTTAAATCAATTTTCACTCTCCATTCCAAACCTCCAATCCAATTTTTAACTTGTTATAAAAGGAATCAACATTGCGACGCTGATATTCAAAAGGAGGCATTAAATCATTGCCTTCTCCATCAATAATAGCGTATAGCGGTTGAGAATTTGAGCGATACCGTACATTCTGAAGATTAATGTATATAGAACCAATTGTTTTACTTTTTTTAATACACTCTATAAACTCTTTAGGATGTGCCTCTTTGTCTATATTTAAAGTATCAATTTCCGTAAGCTTTTTCCTATCATCTACATATAAAATGATGGTAATAAAATTATCATTTAAGAGTTTTTTGATTTTTTCAGCATAAATTAAATCATTATGAAATTCGTCGTATCCTAATCCATAAGCCGAAAAGTATAAAAATATAGGTCTTTCCGATGCTTTGGCACAATCTAACCCTTCAAAATAATCGTTTAATACATTCAAATCATCATATTGTTCAAAACTATCATATCCATCATAGATCGATGTATTCTCTGGAGTAGCTGTCTCGCAACTGATAAATAAGCAAATCAATACTGATAAGCAATGAGAAAGTCTAAACATTTGAGGGTGTTATAAAATACAAAAGCCACAAATTACACAGAAAATCAATCCGTGTAAATTTGTGGCTTTATTTTATCATAACTTTAAGACTATCGCTTACGCCCCCCAATGCCCAGAACGCCTAACAATCCTCTAGTCAACTCTCTCGCAATCGTTCTACCAATTTGACGGGTAGCCGTACTATTCATTATTTTTTCAAGGGTTGATTTTTCTCTTCTTCGGCTACCACCCGATGTTGAACGAGCTGCTTTTTCTTGTTGCTTTTTCAGTTCCTCTTGCTGTTTAGCTTCCTGAGCGGCAGCTATTTTCTTCGTTAGAATTTCATACGCACTCTCTGGATCAATGTCTTTATTGTATTTTTTAACCATAGACGATTTTTTGATAATCGTATCTATTTCATCATCCGTCAAAATATCCATCCGAGATTGCGGTGCTCTCAACAATGTATGTACCAAAGGCGTAGGACGACCTTTTTCACTTAACACCGTTACCAAGGCTTCTCCGATCCCTAATTCTGTTAAGAGACTTGATGTTTTATAGTAATCGGTTATCGGATAATTTTCTGCCGCTTGTTTGATAGCTTTTCTATCTTTAGCCGTAAATGCACGTAAAGCATGCTGAATTTTCATACCCAATTGTCCTAATACGCTATCAGGAATATCCGAAGGATTTTGGGTTACAAAGTATAAACCCACTCCTTTTGAACGAATTAATTTTACGATAGCTTCAATTTGATCCAATAAGGCATCCGATGCTTCTTCAAACACTAAATGTGCCTCATCAATAAAGATGATAAGCTTTGGAGCATCTAAATCCCCTTCTTCTGGGAAAGTTGAGTAAATTTCTGCCAATAGACTCAACATAAATGTAGAAAACAACTTTGGTTTATCCTGTACATCCGTCAAGCGAATCACAGAAACCATTCCCTTTCCATTTTCATCAAATCGACACAAATCATCCACTTCAAAAGAAGGTTCTCCAAAAAATGTATCCGCTCCTTGCTGTTCAATTTCTACAATTCGACGCATAATTGCCCCAACGGAAGCTGGAGAAATACGCCCATAATCGGCTTCAATTTCTTTCTTCCCTTCTCCAGAAATATATTGCAACGTCTTTTTAAAATCCTTCAAATCCACCAACGGCAATTGATTATCATCACAATATTTGAAAACCACAGCCGTCACTCCCGATTGTGTATCATTCAAGCCTAAAATCTTAGAAAACAAGACAGGTCCAAATTCCGTAACGGTCGCTTTTAACTTTGCTCCCTTTTCATTAGAAAGGGTCAAAAATTCCACAGGGCTCGTTCCTGCTTCAAATGGAATTCCAATTTTCTCATGCCGTTCATCAATCTTTGGATGTCCGCCACTTGCTGCAGCTATTCCACTCAAATCCCCTTTTATATCCATCATCAATACAGGCACACTATTCGCAGAAAGTTGTTCTGCAATAATTTGAAGCGTTTTCGTCTTACCCGAACCCGTCGCCCCTGCAATCAAACCATGTCTATTCATGGTTCTTAATGGTAATTTCACCAGTGTATTCGTCTGACATTCACCATCTAACATCGCACCACCTAAGATGATTGAATCTCCATTAAAAGTATAACCTGCGTTGATGTCTTCTATAAATTGTTCTTTTTTACTCATGATAATTTTAAGTGAATGATATGAAATATATATCTACAATTCTGACGTAAATTTATGGAGAAGTCTCTTATTAAGTGTTCAAAATACAAACCACCTTACTTTAAATACTTTGAAATAAACTCCTCATCCAACCCAGTCAAAATGGCTACTTGTGAAATAGATGTGCCTATTTGTAGTAAATGTTTTATCAATTGCGTTTGTGCGTCTTGTAATTTTGTTAATTCTTTTTCCGCTTCTATCTTTTCCCGTTCTATCAAAGCCGCTTTCTCTTCCGCTTCTATCTTTTCCCGTTCTATCAAAGCCGCTTTCTCTTCCGCTTCTATC
>CAYLSF010000310.1:0-2656 GCA_964385675.1 uncultured Saprospiraceae bacterium | reverse complement strand
TTTTCCCGTTCTACCAAAGCTACTTTCTCCTCCGCTTCTAGTTTTAGCCGTTTAGCCTGTATTAGGGCTTCTTGACTCATAGCTAACTTTGCTTCTTGATTACGAAATATGGCATCTATTTCTTCTTCTCCTTTCAATTGATTCCTAAAAATATCATCTTGTACAGGTACTCCCAAATAGTTCACAATATCTTGAAACTCATCAGGTATTTCCTCTAAATCTAAAATATATTTTTCTGATGTAACCCAAGCTTGATTAAATAAAGTCAAAAATTGTTCTAATCGGCTTCTACGCTTTTCTGTTAATCTTCTTACTTGAATTATCCTCGTCTTGTGCGTTAGAAGTTCCACAAAATCACTATTAATCGCTACCTCTTTTTTAGTTACTGTATCGGTAATTCTATTATCAATATTAATACATAAATATGGTATATCCACCACATTATACCCCAAAATATAAATAGAAATAATGGGGTAAACTTTTGTTTCTTCTAATCCTAATTTATCCTTTACAACCTCTTTTTTGGTGTAACTCTCTCCAAGATAGGTGCGAAATCGTAACGTATTAGTGGGTAATTTGGATTTTTGCAATTCAATTAAAACCTTCTGCTTTTTACCATTTTCATCCAAAATGATTGCACTAAAATCTAACCGATATAACTTTAAACCTCTTTTTTTATTGACGGCAATTAATTCTTGCTGTTCCACAAATAACTCTAATACTTCACATTCGAGCAAAGTCGAAATCACCTTTTTAGCAATTCGATTATTTTCCATCAAATATTTGAAGGCATAATCATATAATGGATTGACAATCTTCATATTCCATTTCTTTTCCTACAAAAATAACTTTTTATAACAAAGGTGACAACTTTAATAATTTGAACTATATGAAATTTTCTAATTGGCAATGAATTGACGTAATAATTTAAATCTCGATATTTTTTTGAGTTATCAATTCCATCGTATCTAAGTTCAACGCACATAAATAACCAAATTCCTCAATATCCTTATATACGCATCCACCATCAATTCTAATACTTTTAGCTTTTTGGGTTATCAAATTTTGCATCATGGTCAAGGTCGTAGCCACATGACCTTTTATAAAAATATTATTGTCTAATTGAGCATCTGAAACTTGTAAATCAATTCGTCCGAACAAAGAACGAGTATCGGAAAAAGGCGAGCGATAGGTTTGACTAAATCCGGCATGACTTAATAAAAATCCTTCTGTTTCAATGCAATAGGGCAAACTGTTACAAAACTTCAAATACTGCGGAACATCTCCATCCAATAAATCCTCACAATTGTAATTCTCCATATAAAACTCAAATACATCAGCTCCATTCTCATAAGCCAACAGTAGTTTTTCTTCATGATTTCCTCGCAAAGGCAAGACTTGATAACCTTCTCGAATCAAGTGAATCAAATAATCTAGCACCTTTGCACTATGATTTCCTTTATCAATATAATCACCTAACAAAAAAAGTTGATCCGTTTTCGTCAATTGAAGATGATCTTCTACGAGTTTCTTTAACGTATAGAAACAACCGTGTACGTCTCCTATAACCAGTCTTCTTTCATTAGACGGTTTAGGTACAACAATCGGATAATGTATAGGTCGAGAGAACATTAAAAGGGACTTTGTAATCGAATAGTGAATGTATTCATTTCGGATGTCTGATTTCGTTTTTCTAAAATTAGACATCCAAAATTAATTTTTAAGAACTATTGGTTTTTTAACTTTCGAATCGCACTTTCTGCTTCTTTTTCAAACCCTGTGTCAAAACTCAATGACTGATCATAAAACTGGATAGCTAAATCTTTTTTGCCTTGCTTCTCGGCAGCTAATCCTTTAAAGTAATGGGCTTTTCCCATAGTTGGTTCAATTTGACTTGCGATGTCAAAATGATTAAAAGCCTGTTGTAAAGAATCATATTCTAAAAATATAATTCCTATATTAAATGGTGCGTCAGGATTCAATTTATCCAATACCATGATTTTTTTATAAATCTCAATCGCCTCATTGTCTTTATATTGATTGGTATAAAGTAATGCTTTTGCATATAAGGTACTCGTATTCAAAGAGTCTTGACTTAAAATATTATCATAATACTGGTGTGCCAAGTTTGGTTTATTTTGAGCTTCCATCAATAAGCCCAATTGCATAAAACCATCTAGCAGTTCAGGATCTTGCTCTACTGCTGTTTGAAAACTATTAATTGCCCGGGTCGTGTCGCCCATAATTTTATAATTCATCCCTAGCATAAATAAGCCTTCAGGATTCATTGGAGAGATTTCTAGGATACTTTGAGCCGTTTGAATCGCTGTACCATTTTGTTTGAGTAACATTTGATACTCTGCTAATTTTAACAGCGTTTCTATTCGAGTTGGAAAAAACTTTGCGGCTTGTTCCATTGTACTCAAAGCTTCTTTTGATTTATAATAATCAAAATAAATATCCGCCAATGTGTGATAATACTCTGCATTTAAGGAATCCAATCGCATCGCATTTTGAATATCCAAAATTGCTTCATCAAATCCATCTATTTCATTATATGCCATTGCCCGTTGAAAATACAGCTTCGGGTCATTTGGATTATTCGTTATCCGTTCTGTTAATACCTCAATAACAGATTTTGACGTTGGTGTTTGTT
>CAYLSF010000309.1:0-7389 GCA_964385675.1 uncultured Saprospiraceae bacterium | reverse complement strand
CTCACTACTTTTATTCAATACAATAATCAATTGGATAATTTAAACATTAATGCTCGTTTACAATGGCGATTCCAACCCGTTTCAGATTTCTTTTTGGTTTATACAGATAACTATATTACCGATCCGTTTAGTCAGTTTGGCGTACGCAATCGAGCTATTGTGGCTAAAGTTACTTACTGGCTAAATCTATAAACAAATATTGGATACTTTAATGTAGTTTAAGGATATGAATTACATTTCAAATTTCGTATCTTTGGTTATATGAAAAGATTACCTGTAGGTCGGCAAAATTTTGCAGAAATTATTAATGAAGATTTATTGTATATTGATAAGACTCATATTATTTATCAGCTTACACAATATGGTAAATTATATTTCTTATCTCGCCCAAGGCGTTTTGGAAAGTCCTTATTAATTTCAATGTTTCGCTACCTATTTGAAGGTCGAAAGGATTTATTTAAGGACTTGTATATTGGTCAAAAGACAGATTATCAATTTGATGCTTACCCTATTTTACAATTTAATTTTGCGTCGTTAGGTCATAAAGTGCTTGACTTAGAAGAAAGATTAAATCGCTTAATTTTTAAATATGCGGATGAATTTGGGGTTCATATTAATAAATCTTCTATTTCAGAGAATTTTACAAATTTAGTATCTGGCATTGCTCAAAAAGGTCAACCTGTCGTTTTATTAGTTGACGAGTACGATAAGCCCATTATTGACTTCTTTACAGAAATTGAACAAGCGAAAAAGAATCAACGTGTTTTAAGAAATTTTTTCTCTCCACTTAAAGATCTTGATGCTCAAGGAGATTTACGTTTTTTATTTATTACAGGAGTTTCTAAGTTTAGTAAAGTGAGTTTATTTTCTGACTTAAATAATTTGACAGATTTAAGTTTGCACCCTATGAGTCATGATTTACTGGGTATCACGCATGAGGAATTAAAAGATAACTTTCAACCACACCTTGCTAAATTAAGTAAACAATTTAAACTATCCGTAGAGGAGTTATTAGGACATATAAAAAATTGGTATAACGGCTATTCTTACGATGGAGAAATCAAATTGTGTAACCCTTTTTCACTATTAAGTTTTTTTCATGCTGGTCGATTTAGCAATTATTGGTTTGCTACAGGGACACCTACTTTTTTAGTAGAAACCATTAGAAATGAAGATATTAATCCCGAAGAATTAGAACATGTTGAAGTGGAAGAGACTTTTTTTGTAAAATTTTCATTAGAGCATTTGGATATAATTGGATTACTGTATCAGACAGGTTATTTGACTATCAAAAAAGTAGAAAGTAGTATCTATGAAACTCGTTATTTTTTGGGCTATCCTAATTTAGAAGTCCAAAAAGCAATGGAGCATAACTTAGTGGAAGCTTTTACGTATAAACCAGCTTCTACCGTGAGTAATGCGATGATTAAAATGCAAAGAGGACTTAAAAATGGCGATTTGGGTTTATTTATAAATTTTCTAAAAGTCATACTTTCCAACTTAAAATACAACTGGCAACCACCTAGGCAATATAAAACACAGGCTGAATTATTCCGCATGTGGGAAGGTTATTTTCATGCTGTCATTTATTTAATTACATCCTATATGAGTATCTCCATCAAATCAGAAATTCAAACCAATAAAGGAAGAATTGATTTAATGGCGGAAACAGATAAATATTTATACTTGATGGAATTTAAATTGGATCAACCTGCCCAAGATGCTATTAAACAAATTAAAAATCGTGATTATATCAATCAATATTCTGATACTGATAAAACCATATATTTAGTCGGTATTGGTTTTTCGCAAGAAGAACGCAATGTAGAAAGCTGGGAAAGCGAAATTTGGAAGCCTTAGTTAAGATGTCTCAAACTTCCTATATCTTTGCAGCATGAATGAGGAAAATAATATGCCCAAAACAGGGATTAGACTAAATAAATACGTCGCAAATGCGGGGATAGCCTCTCGCAGAAAAGCGGATGACTTAATCAAACAAGGGTTGGTTAAGGTGAATGATGTGGTCGTGTTAGAGATGGGCTATCGGGTGCAAGAAGGAGAAGTTGTAAAATTTAGAGATAAAGTCATTAAACCTGAAACCCGTAAGGTTTATATCTTGATGAATAAACCCAAAAATACGATTACCACACTAAGTGATGAAAAGGGACGTAAGACGGTGATGGAGATTGTAGAAAATGCGGTCAAAGAACGCATTTATCCTGTAGGGCGATTGGATAGAATGACGGTTGGTTTATTGTTATTGACAAATGATGGGGATTTGGCTAAAAAATTATCACATCCAAGCTATGAGGTCAAAAAAATCTATCATGTAACACTTGATAAACCCTTAACGCCACAAGATTTTCAGAAAATCAAAAAAGGATTGACCTTAGAAGATGGATTTGCACCTGTGGATGAATTATCCTTTGTGCCCAAGAAAGGAAAAAATGAGGTCGATATTTCGGTGCATATCGGTCGTAATCGAATTGTAAGACGAATTTTTGCACATTTAAATTATAAAGTAATCAAGCTAGATAGAATCTACTATGCAGGGTTGACCAAAAAGGATTTACCCCGTGGACAGTTTCGGTTTTTAACCAAGCAAGAAGTTATTATGCTTAAACATTTTACGGGAAAGCAAAACATCAGTAAAAAATATAAGAGGAAGTAATGATAATTTCGGTTTGCAGTAAGCAGTATTTCCGTATTCTAAAATTCGTTTAAATCCATTAAATCAGTATCATCTACTTTCCTATTACGCTCATTTAGTTATTTTTTAGTAGATAAAAACTCAAATTAGGAATTGTTATGTAAATTTGATTGAATCAAAGTCAAACCTGATCAATTTTTAACAAAACACCTCTTCTCCTATCATGATTTTCGATTGTCGAAAGTCGATTATCGAAAGTCGAAATTCAAATAATATGATGTACTGGATGAATAAGGCATTTCAAGTGTATTTGAAACTTCAAATGCCGAGAATTAAACGAATGTTGAACAACCCCATCCAAGCACAACATAATGTATTACAGAATTTACTGCAAACCGCTCGAAATACTAAATGGGGTGAAAAATATGATTATGCCTCTATTAAAACCCCTGAACAATTTGCGAATCGTGTACCCATAGGAGATTATGATTCACATAAACCTTACATTAATCGAATGATGCATGGCGAGTCTGACGTGCTTTGGCCAGGTACGATTCGATGGTACTCCAAATCATCGGGTACCACCAATGATAAAAGTAAATATATTCCAGTTTCTCCTATCAGTATTAGCGGTTGTCACATGAAAGGGCCTTTGGATTCAATGGCTTTGGTTTATCATAACTATCCCGATATGTCTGTTTTTTCGGGAAAGAGTCTAATGATGGGCGGAAGTTATGAAACCTTTGAATCCCACCCTCAAACTCGATTTGGAGATGTTTCTTCCATTATGATTGAGCATATTCATCCTTTTTTAAAAAAGGTATTCTATACGCCTTCTATGGAGATTGCGTTAATGTCGGAATTTGAGCAAAAAATTGAGCGAATGGCTCGACAGTCTATGCACGATAATGTAACAAGCATAGGCGGTGTGCCTACATGGACAATTGTATTGTTCCGCAAAATTTTAGAATTATCGGGTAAGCAAAACATGCTAGAAGTTTGGCCCAATTTCAGCGTTTACTTTCATGGAGGGGTAAGTTTTGAGCCTCACAAACAACAGTTTCAAGAATTCTTCCCTAGCGATCAAGTCAAGTATTTTAATGTCTTTAATGCTTCTGAAGGTTATTTTGCTACACAATGTGATAAAGCCTCTAAGGATATGGCACTCTTACTCAACAATGGTGTCTATTTTGAATTTATCGCTATGGATGAATGGGGAAATGAAGATGCTAAAGCCATACCGCTTTCGGAGGTTGAAATTGGTAAAAACTATGCGATGTTGATTTCGACCAATTCTGGTTTATGGCGATATAAAAATGGCGATACAGTGACCTTTACCTCCACCACCCCTTACACCATTCAAATTACAGGTCGTACCAAACATTTTATCAATGCTTTCGGAGAAGAAGTGATGGTCGCCAATACAGACCTAGCACTCTCCATGACTTGCCAGCAAACAGGAGCTATTGTAAGGGATTATACCGCAGCTCCTATTTATTTTGCCAAAACAAAATTTGGAAAAGGAGGACACGAATGGTTAGTAGAGTTTGAAAAATCACCGAATAATCTTCCTGAATTTAGTCGGTTATTAGATAATAATTTACAATCCATCAACTCAGACTATGAAGCCAAACGCTATAAAAATATGGCACTAAATCCATTAACTTTACATGCTATTCCTAAAGGGACATTTCACGATTGGCTCAAATCAAAAGGAAAGTATGGAGGTCAAAACAAAGTACCTCGCCTATCCAATAATCGGAAGTATTTGGATGAAATTTTAGGGTTTATGAAACAACATGGTGTCGCGTTTTAATAAACATTACAAGTTCAAAAAGGATTTTAAATCTTTAATAACTTGCCGTTTTTTCAAGTGCCACAAAGAATAGGTTAGTGGAAACGTTTTTATATCCATACGAGCCAACATATTCACACGCTCTGTGGATATAGCAACACCTATGCGTGAAGGATAGCCTATTAAATCAATGACAAAAATTTTTTTATTTAAAATAATCACTAAATCTAATTCAATACCAGCTAAAGTATAATGCTTATAAATTTGATTTAATTTTAATTTCTTTTGTAATACGCTAACTACATCCTCTAAAAAATCATTATTCGGTATGGGAAATGAAGGTTTAGAACTCAATTTGGTATTGATCATAGCTAAATACTGTGCTAACAATAATTTGTAAGATAATTTAGCGGTAGGAATTGATAAAAATAAGTGTTGTGCCTGTCTTGCTCTAGTAATACTCACATTAAAAACATCGGGTCTATTGATATATTGAAACGTAGAAGGATGCGTTTCTTCGTCAATGCAAAAAGATAACAACATCACATCTCTTTCCTCACCTTGAAAATGAAAAGGCGTACCAATGAGTATTTGGTATTTTTCAATATAAAGTAATTCAACATGTTGCTTAAATAAGGCTTGCAAAATATTGACCTGATCTCTAAATGGTGATAGGATTCCTATACTCTGACAAAAGCTTTTAGGTAGAGTTTTCTCTGATTCAATCTTTTGATTCACCCATTCCAAAATAGCTTTAGCTTCTATTTCATTAACACCTTTGTGATTTCTTTTACCTTCCGTTTGGTGTACAAATACAGCTTGTTGTTGTGTAGTTAGTGGTGTGGCTGTCATAAGTTCTAAGCCATTATCATAAAAAGTAGCATTGCTAAATCGAATAATATCGGGCAGACTTCTATAATGTTCATTCAAAAAATGAACCTGCTCTTGATTTCTAATCTGATTCGAAAAAACATCTAAAACACTATATTTTCGATAATTAACCACCGTATCTTCAGCATTTTTAAGGTTATACTGCTGTTGTAATTGTGTCTGTCTTGCATAAGAAAGAAATGAAATATGCCGCAACTGCTTAGGATCACCTACAATGACTGCTTTCTTAGCTCGATATAACAATGGAATAGCACTAGCCATATCACATTGCGTTGCTTCATCTATAATGACAATATCAAATAACTCTTTTTCTAATGGAATAATTTGGTTGACTTCTGTGGCACTCACCAACCATAATGGTAAAGCGTGAAAGACTTTATCTAAATCAACATCGTTAAATAAATTTTCCTTGAGTACCCCAATTCTAGTTTGAATTCCTTTTAGATATTGTTGCAAGTCAGGACGAGCGACATTTAAAACTTGACGAATTTGATATTTAAATTTTTGAATGAGCCATTTATTCAGTAATTGATTTTTTTTTAATAGAGCTGATTCTAAGGATTGAAATAACCAATAATAGGGTTTTATTCTACGAAGCGTTCGATGAATCCACCAGATTCTGATTTTTAATAAAAAAGTATTAGTAGTCCGTGTTAATTGTCGTCCCCATTTTAGTTCTTGTTTTTCCCTTTTATGCAGTATACTTTCTAAATTGTTAATTTCATTTAAAATCACCCTAACTTTTCCTTCTGTTTTTAGGAGGGTTTTACGATTTGCTCTTTTTAAACCTATGCCATCTAATATATTTCTCAATCGTTTACTTACCTTGCCTCTCCAACTCTTATTACTTGCCGCAATAGCTACATTTTTTAATCCAAAATCCTTTTTTAGCTTTTGAGCAACCACCTCTACTGCTTGAAAATTACTAGAAGCGACTAATACTGACTGTCCCTTAGCTATAGCGTCTGCTGAAACCGCTGCTATCGTAAAAGATTTTCCAGTTCCAGGAGGTCCTATAACTAGAGTTTGATTAAAACTATAGATTGAATGAAATATATTTTGCTGTGCTAAATTTAAAGTTGCGGGTACATATAAAGGGACTTTTTGAATCGCTTTATTTTTTTCCACTTGTCCTAATAGTAAGTGTTGCAATGGAACAGAAGGCATATCTCGTTCTGCTATTTCTCGTAACTCATTCAGAATACCACGAGCCGTTTTCGTTTTCTGTATCAAACCAACACCCAAAGCAGGTATCACACTAAAGTCTTGACCCAACTCAAAAGGCTTTCTTGAACGATATAATTTATCGACCTCCTTAGCCGATAAAACAGTAGGGTATGCTTTAAGGTAAGTTGTATTAACATTTGCAAAGCACTTATTGAGTAAAGTTTCTATTTTCACTCCTTCATCAAAACCCAAATACCCCTCTGGAATATGCTCTAATAAATATTCGTAAGTGTTGATGGAAGCATCTTTAGGCGTTAGGTATTGTATAGCACTAGGATTCAATATAGATTGACCAAGGTGGTATTCTAAAGCTAAAAACTCGTCTTTTTGAGCTAGTGAAACAGGATTTAAAATCAATGGGGCAAATACTTTTTGCTTTTTTCCTCCAATTTTAGTTGCTCCAAGCACAAAGAAACTACACGCATAAAGCGTCTTTTCTTTAGCATAAATTTCTAAATCTTTATAAACGGTTTGCCCCCAATCAGAATCAATTGGTACATAGGGCATCTTAGGTTGTACTAATTCTGTATTCGGCAAAACATATTGGTATTCTACTTTTTTTCCAAAAAAATTCAATAAACTAAACGAGCGATTATCTGCTTGCAAACAAGCTCGGAAGTATTGAACTATACTGGAAAATTTAGACATATTTGTTTAATTAAAATACCCGCCTACCCTATCGGCTGATAAACAGACAACTACATCCAATAATTTCTTATTTCAATAATTGATTCTGAAAAATCATAAATAAGAAATTGCTGAACTACATCTTAGGAATTTTATCAATAATTTTATTTGAGATTAATTATCAATTAATTGACCATTA
>CAYLSF010000308.1:0-7391 GCA_964385675.1 uncultured Saprospiraceae bacterium | reverse complement strand
AGGTAATTGTAAGCGATTCAAGGCTTAGTTTTATTTCTCATAACTTTTCGTTTTCTTAAAAATTACATTATCGATTCGACGATTTTGTACGTTCAATCCAATAATGTTATTTTCTTTATCTCTTAGGACTTTAATTTTATAAGAATTCATTCTTAAATAGTCTCCTACAATCAATTTAGCTTCTCTTGCTCGTCCATTTTTGGTGAGGGTGTACGTGTTACCTTCTATGAATTTTAAGATGATTTCCGTATCCGTTTCATCATTATAAAAACGACCATTCAAGGCGGTTACATCAAAATCATCTGCCTTAAAATTGGGTAATTTATAATAAGTACTAGGTTTTTGAGACGACCGATAAAGGGTGAATTTCTGTCCTTTTTTACCAACATTGGTAAAGTTCATTTTCAATCCTTTAATTCTTTCATATTCAAATAAGCCACCTTTCACAGGAAGTAATTTATCAGGATCTCGTTGGTAAATTTCTCGATGAAGTACCCCTTCTTTTTGTGTGATTTTGATGATTGTTCCATCGTTTTCTCCTTTATAAAATCCTAATAACGCTTTAGTACCACTCAATTTTTCGGTTTCACTTGGATTGGCAGGGTATAAGTCGCTTTCCAAATTCAACACCTCAAAAGCAATCTGCCAAGCTAAATATCTTGCGGGTACACTACGATTATTGGTCATCACAACGATTGATGTCTTTTTTGACGGAAATCGTATAAACATGGCAGAAAATGCACCTGTTGCTCCTTCATGAAAGGTGTAATCCATCCCATTTGTCTTGTCAAACATTAGCCCGTAACCATAATCAGGTGTAAATGAGTTTTCCATTGGAGATTGACTACGATTAACGAGTTTTTTTGATATAAGTTCCCCATTATTAAATTGTAAGGTCTGTTCCCATTTAAGTTGATCGGGTAGAGAAGTTAGTAATGCACCATCCCCATGTACTTCCGTGATAGTTGGTTCTTCTATCCAACGCCCCCAATTTCCATAAGGTCTTGCCTTATGAGGGATAATCATTCCATAATGTGTAATAAAGTCGGTGTTTGGCATTTCGAGTTGCTCAAACATTGCCTTTGCATACTCACTAAAATCTTGATTGGTTACTTTTTTGATGATTTCTGTAAGTACGATGTAATTGGAATTACTGTATCCATAATCCATACTTGGCTTAAAATTCAATGCTTTTTGACCTTGTAGCAATTCCATCGCATCATCATTATCTATAAACTGCTTCCACCAAGATTTTCCTTGGAGTGCCAATAAATCACAATAGTCTCTAATGCCACTCGTATGATTTAATAAATTTGAAATTGTAATCTTATCTTCAATATTTTTAAAAGCCTCAGGTACGTATTTTCTAACATCATCGTTAAGGCTAATTTTGCCCTCATCTATGAGTTTTAAAATACAAAGTGCGGTAAACTGTTTAGCGTTTGAAGCAATATTGAATCGGGTATTTTTATCTATTTTTATTTGATGCTCTAGGTTAGCATATCCTAGATAATTCTCATAAATGATTTTACCTTCTTGTACAATACCAACGGCTACTCCAGGGGAATCATCATTGGTATGTTGCTTAATCATTTTAGCGATAGCCTCTTTGTCCAATACTTGCTTGGGTTGTGCAAAAAGGTTTAAAGTGCCTAGCAGAAATAGTACGAAAAGAATGTTTTGTTTTACCATGATTCTTATGATTTGATTTATTATGTTGTGAATTTTGAGACCAAATTAGGGACAGAATCAACCCATTTCGCTTCAAATCATCATTTGAACCCAATTTATAGTTGATTTTTAGTGATAAATTGTCTAGGCGTAATACCAACATGCTTTTTGAAGGCTCGATTAAAAGTTGTCTTAGAATTAAAGCCACAGTCGAGTGCGATGCTTAGCAAAGTGCTAGTCGTGTGTTCCCCTTTAGTCAGTTTTTCTATGACGGCTTCTGCTCGTTTTTTATTAACAAAATCATTGAAATTCATTTGAAACGCTTGATTGATTGCTTTTGAAATTATATTTCGATTGGTATTTAAATTATTCGCAAGTTCGGTGAGGGTCAACTTTGAGTTTTTATATAATTCTTCCGATTCAAAAAGATATGTAATTTTATCTTTCCATTCGTGGAGGGCTAAGGTGTCTTCTGATTCATTTTTAGTTTCATCGCTCTTATCATTTTCAGATGACGCTACTTGAACCAGAATTTTAGACTCCACTTGTATAGTTGTTCTAATGGTATTGGAATACCCCGTAATGGAGATATAAATCAACAGAGCTGAAAAGCATAAGTAATACCAGAATTTACTACCAAAATTCCCCCATTCAGGATTCAAAATAAAAAATAATACCCTAAGCACTAGAATCAAGCTAAAGGCAACTGCAAAATGTTGAATCCATTTAAAGGCGATTTCATCTGCAAAGCTTACTTCTTGCACCGATAATTTTCGGTAGTTGAAGTAGTGTTTTAAACTCAAGAGTAAATATCCTAACATAGATATAAGTCCAGCCATTTGATACCAAAAGTCTAAGTCCTTATCTCGTCCATTTGCATAGAAGTAAAATTCATCCAAAATTAATTTATCGGTAATAAAGATGATCAGACTATAAATCAAGTAAAGTATTGCAGGTATAAAATGTATGAGGTCTTGTTGCGTTAATTTTAAATTGGCATTGAGTCGTTTTTTTACATAAAAAAAGAACACAGGGCCAATTAAGAATAATTGCTGAAAAGGCATGAAGAACATAAATTCCCGATAACTCCTTACAGAATACCACCCTGCATAACCCAACATAAATGGACAAATATATAAGCCACCTAAGAATATGAATACCGCCAACCATTTGCTATGTTTATCGTTCTCGTTGATGCTGTTATTCAACAATAAGCTAGAAAAGACAATAGCATTAAAAAAGGCTATTAGTAAAACTGAACTTTTTTCATTAAAACCAAAAAGTATTATATCATCCAATGTTTTTCTTAGTACATTTTTTAGTGTTTTGATAAATTTGTTTAGCTAAACAACACTTTAACACAAAAGCGATTAAAAACATAAAAACGATTGTTTACGCCCAAATTACCAAAGCAGCACATTCTAATTTACTGGAATAATTCCTATACTTAGACAAGTTAACTATAAGCGAGTTGCAGGGATTCTAAACTTATACAAGAATTAAGACAAATTTCCGGGTATGATATTAAGATGAAGCACTACTATAGATATTCCGAGCCTATCTCAATTTGAGTTGGTGATTATGAGTTACAAGTTGTGAAATATATTTTACCAAAATCGTGTAAAACCCTTCTTTTTCTTGATATGAATATTGAAGGTACAAAACCCAATCAATATTAAATCACTCCAACGCCTCACAAACATCCATCAATTCCACAATCGAAAAGTTAGATAATGCGGAATCGTCCACATGATAAAACGTAACAGTAAGATTTGGATTTTTTAGATGTGGATGTAGCATTTCTGCTGCCCCAATCAAGGTTTGATATGGTATATTTTCAATACGAATTTCATCCTTTTTATATAAAAATTGACCTTTTAGATAGTGATTTTGATTCACGTGAAACCTTGTATCGGATAATCGAAAATATTTAGAAGTGTCTATCAATTCGGAGGTATTGAGATTATTGAGTAATTTAATGGTTTTCCCTCGCCTAAATAAAACACCCCATGAAAACAAAGGTAGTGCTACATCCAAAGTCAACGGATAAGTATCGAAATTATATAAATACTCTTGTGCAATACTCAAATCTAAAATAGAATTGGGGGTATTAATATTTTGAACATCCCCCATATTATAAAACATTAACATTCCTTTTGCTACAGGGGGGACACTTGTTTTTTCATAAAACTTAATTTGATGTAATCGAATCGTGGCAGAGAGTTGAATATCTTGTCCAATTTTATCTTGAAATCGCCTTAAAAACTCAAAATAATTCGATTTAGATTTTAAAGACCAATCACAATCAAATTGAATTTCAGAAACAGTTGGATTGCCTAAGTCACTCAACATATTTTGTATTTTTTGATGTATCCGATTGACCAATACACTTAGCTGTGTCGGTTTGGTTTTTAGCATTGTTGCATTAGTAATGTAAACTGTCGGAATAATGTGATAATTCTCAGATAGGGGGGAGGAAGTAGAAAGGGCAGCTACAGGTTTTGAATCTTGGATAGAACCATCCCATGCCACATCAAAAAAGCGAACATATAGTTTTTTGACCTGCAATTCAGACAAAACCGTTTTTGCTCGTTCTTCTACTGACCAATTCGATTTCCAATGATAAAAACTGGGTTCTACTGACCGTTTTTCTGCACAACTCGCTAATAAACAAAAATATAACAGGTATAATAAATAGTATTTACGCATATACTTGGCTTTAATGAATTTGAGTTTCCTTTGAATTCTTTTAAATTTGATTGAGTTGAATTTTAGAATACGGAAAACTTTGAACCTTTCGGTCAAGAGGTTCAAAGTTTTCCACCTGCCTGTTGGCAAACAGGTTCAAAAATAGATAAAAACAATGAAAGCCGTTTTATGTAAGCAATATGGACCACCTGAAACATTGGTGGTAGAAGAAGTGCCAGATTTAGTACCTGGTAAAGGAGAGGTAGTGATTGATGTGAAGGCTTGTGGCGTAAATTTTCCAGATACGCTGATTATTGAAAACAAATATCAGTTTAAGCCCCCTCTTCCATTTTCCCCTGGCGGAGAAGTATCGGGTGTGATTAGTGCGGTTGGAGAAGGCGTAAAAGGCTTTAAAGTAGGTATGCCTGTATTTGCCATGTTGGGACATGGTGGATTTGCGGAGCAAGTTCTAGCGAATGCTAAGGTCGTGATTCCTACCCCTAAAGGTATGGATGCACATACGGCTGCTGCTATTTCTATGACGTATGGTACATCTTATCACGCCTTGGTGGATAGAGCAAAAATCAAAGAAGGAGAAACGCTGTTAGTATTAGGGGCATCCGGTGGGGTAGGATTAGCTGCTATTGATATTGCTCGTAATTTGGGGGCAAAAATTATTGCAGCTGCTTCTACCGATGAAAAATTAGCTTTATGTAAAGAATACGGAGCAACAGAAACCATCAACTATACGACGGAAAATCTGAAAGCTCGTATCAAAGAAATTACGGGTGGAAAAGGGGTAGATGTCATCTATGATCCTGTCGGTGGTGATTATGCTGAACAAGCTTTGAGAGGAATGGCTTGGGAAGGTCGTTTTTTGGTCATTGGTTTTGCAGCAGGGGATATTCCTAAGATTCCATTAAATTTAACGCTATTGAAAGGTTGTCAAATTGTAGGTGTATTCTGGGGCCGTTTTGTAACGATGTTTCCAAAAGACAATATGAAAAACTTCATGCAGTTGATTCAATGGTATGCTCAGGGCAAAATTAAGCCGCATATTCATGCCACTTATCCATTAGAACAAGCTGCGGATGCTTTGTACGATATGCTGAATCGTAAGGTAAGAGGGAAGGTTTTGCTTGTGCCTTAGAGAGATTGTTAAATTGTGTCGCCTACGGCTGATTGTATGATTGCTGAATAATTACAATCAGCCGTAGGCGACACAGTCATACAGTCACACAATCACAAAAAATGAACATTAAAATAGCTGCCATACCTACCTTACATTTAGCGAATACTTTAATCCCCGAATTAAGCCCTGCTTATCCTTTGAAGCGCTATCAAGAACAACTTACCAATGTTAAACATTTGGGTATAGTAGCAGAAATCGATGGAGAGATTGCAGGGTTTAAAGTTGGCTATGCCTTATCGGATACACATTTTTATAGTTGGATGGGGGGCGTTGTACCTGCGTTTAGACGCCGAGGCGTAGCAAAGGCTTTAGCGATTTATCAAGAAAATTGGTGCAAAGCACAAGGATTTCAAAAGCTCTCCATGAAAACCCGTAACAACTGTAGAAATATGCTATTGTTTGCGGTGCAGAATGATTTTCTATTTACCAAAGTGGAGCATAAAGGAGAAATGGCGGATTATAGAATTTATTTGGAGAAGATGTTGTAGTGTTTTATATGAGGTATCGGATGCTTCCTTTAGCTTTTTTAGGGATAAATTATTAGCATTTACATCCTTATATAAAGCATCTGATACCTAACTCTATTACTTCCTTTTTTGACTTTCCTCAAAATTCAATATCTTTAGTATTCCTTTTTATATTACCGTTTATTAACTTCAATTATGATAGAATTTCAAGTTAAACTACTGACCAATAATGCAGAAGATGAAGCTGTCGCCTTACATCAGTATATCAAAGAACATAACCTAAAAAAAACCATGGTGAAAATGGTAGAAAAACCTACCACACGAGGAAGTATGGATGTGAGTAATTACCTACCAATAATGGAAATTATTTTAGGTTCAGGAGGTATCGCAGGAGTGTGGGGGATTTTAAAAGCTTATTTTGATAATCGTTCTAAAGAACGCATTGCTAAAATAGAACAGCAAACGACTCTAGAAACAGCTAAAATTAATAAAGAGAAAGAACTCACGTTAGCAGATAAGCAAAAAGAAATTGCTAAAATGCAAGAAGAAACCAAACGCTCTATGGTAAAATTTACACTAGAGAAAGACGGACAAAAACTAAGCATGGAAGCAAGTACGTTTAATGAACTAGAATTTGAACAATTTAAACAATTATTAGAACATCCAACCAATACAGAAAATGACGATAATACATGAGTCTAAGCATTGATCCTAAAACAACTAAAGCGATTTTAATTGGGGTAAGTGAATACGAGTTTTTAAAACCGATCCCTCCTGCTGTGCGAGTTATTCAAGATTTAAAAACGGCATTGCTCAACTCTAAAATATTAGGATTACCCAAGAATAATATTATCACGGTAGAGAATGAACGACATGATGATATAGAAGGAGTAATTGCTGATTTTGTAGAAGATAAAACAAACTTGAATGTAGAAACCCTTCTATTATACTATGTTGGACATGGTCATAAAAAGAATGGACGCTATTTTTTAACAGGGAAAAACTCCAACCCAAAAAGAGTTTCTTCTATGTTACCATTTGAAGTAATAAAAGATACTATAGAAGCCTCTAATCTTCAACAACGAATTATCATCTTAGATGCGTGTAATTCAGGAGAAGCAGCTATGGGAGATTGGGATTTAGAAGAGATAAAAGGTTCTTACATTTTAACGTCTTCTGATAGAAATCAAAAATCTTTTTTTAGTACTGATATTAATACTAAGCATACCTATTTTTCTGCTAAATTTTTAGAGTTATTAAATCATGGAGTTAAAAATCAAAAAGGATTTATTGATTTAGAGACTTTATATCAAAATTTACAAGGCTATCATGCCAATTGTACACCAAAGCGTAAACATAATCTAAATATAACT
>CAYLSF010000307.1:0-7395 GCA_964385675.1 uncultured Saprospiraceae bacterium | reverse complement strand
CGATAATGCTTAAAATAATCGAATATTGTTTGAACAACGATTTTATTAATTTTGTAAAATTAGTGGTTTTTTAAACTTATTAATATTTCACTTCGTGAAATTAACGTTTGATTGATTGAATACGACTTTTTAGTAATTTAATCAATTATTAGTGTTTAGGATTTTTCAGAAAAATATCTTAATAGAATTTTGCCCCAACGGGGCTAATTAGTATAACGCAGGGTAAAGCCCTACGTATTGAGATTAAATCAATTTAGCCTTTTAAGGGCGTTATCTTTTGCCCTTACAGGGCTATTAAAATGATAATTACAATTTCATAGGGCTTCACCCTATGCTAATTATAAAGCCCCTTTGGGGCAATTTATTGAAATAATCTATTATGATTTTTTTCTGAATACCCTTAATTAAAGTTTGTTAGTAATGGTCAAAAAATAAATTATTAATTTGACGAGTAAATTTTTGTCTTATTCAAACTATAAAAATTGTAATGTGGCGTCCCGATAGCTATCGGGATAAATTTTTATGGTGAAGAAGAAGGCGAAAAGTTGCCGTCTAATCCCGATAGCTATCGGGAGCTAAGTTATTTTTTGAGCGTTACTTAGTTACAGAGACTAACAAAATTGTAGTTAGTTATTTACTAGGCACTAGCCAACTAATTACTAATCACTACACTACATTAGTTTATATTATGAAAGAGATACACTTATTGTTAACTTTTTGTTTAGGGTTTTTAATTCAAATTAATGTCGCTATCGGGCAATGCGAAGGATATGATAAATATCCTGATGGAGAAGAAGCGGCAAAACAAGCATTTTCAGATTATAAAAATTTGATGGAAGAAGGGCACCTAGATAGTGCTTATCAAATCTGGAAAAAATTATTTAAACACTCACCTGCAGGGAGTGAATTACACTATAAGGATGGTGTAAAATTCTATAAAGCCTTGATGCGTCAAGCCCCCGAAGGACGAGAAGTTGTTTTATTTCAAACACAATTACTGAAATTATACGACAGAAGAATGAAGTGCTTTGGTTACGATAATGGTACATACAATAAAATATTGGCAGAGAAAGCAGATGAAATGTACCAAATGAACTACGATGAAAATGTAACTAGACGAACTTATAATTATGTGTTAGAAACTGGCGAAAAACGTTTATCCGCAGAATGGTTAGAAAATTATGCTGCATTTTGTACGTACTTGTATGGGGCAGAGCGATTAGGTAGAAAAGTCTTACAAAAAAAGCAAATTGCCATTAATGAATTGCTTGATTATAATATTGAAAATGCAACAGAAGAGGATAAGAAAGCAGCATACGAAAAAGCTAAAATGCGGAGTAATGCTTTTTTCAATATCTACTTATCAGAACTTTCAGCATGTGAAAAGTGGGTGGATAAATTTAAGACTCAGTTGGAGGCATCACCTACGGATAGTTTAAAACGCCTACTAAAAAATACGTTGCGTTCTATGGATTGTTTAGCAGCAGAACTGTTTGCGGAAAGTATTTCATTGGAAGTGCCTATTGAAACTACAACAATAGATACCACTGACCAAACGGATTCTACAGAAGCCGTTACTACATCAAGCGAAGCAGAAACCAATGAAAATATCACAAAAGGTAGTACCAATCAAAAGCGATATACGCAATTGGTAACAGAGGCAAGAAAAGCCTTTAGAGAACAACAATATAAACGAAGTATCGAACTCTACGATCAGGCAATTACAGAAACGGGTCGCTCTTTATTAAAAGCACAATATGCTTACAAGGTAGCTGAGATTTATTTTAATAAACTCAATGATAAAGTTCAAGCTAGAGAATATGCGTGGATAGCAGTGAATTACGATAAGGCATGGGGACAGCCACATTTATTGATTGGTGATATGTATGCTAGTAGCTACAATGAATGTGTAAAAACAGAAGAAGTCGCTAGTTTGGATTTAACTTTAGCTGCTGTTCAGGAATGGAAAAAAGCCGTAACGATTAATCCAGAATTAAGTAATGCTTATTCAGAACGCATTGAGCCATATCAAAGCTACTTGCCTAAAATTGATTGTGATAAGCCAATCAAAAAGACTTTAGAAATTGGTTGTTGGATTGGTGAAGATGTGGAGATTGAAGAATGTGAAGAATAGATTTGGGATTTCGGATTTATGACCTGCCTTTGTCGGCAGACAGGTCATAAATCCGAAATCGAACTATAGTTTTTTGATTTCAATGGTTTTACCTTTTAGGAATATATTTTTTCGTTTGGTTGTCATCTTTGGAAATAAATGAACTGCCCTTACAATTCCCTCTTCGGAGATTAGTGAAATGCCTTTTTCAAAATATTGATATTCACCATCATAAGTTTCCTCTTCAAAATTATTAAACGCATAATTTTCGCCCAAAATACGCATAACGGCTTCTTTTTTAAAAAAGACATTTAATCCATCTAATTTATATTGACCAACAGCACGCTCATAAATATAACTCGATAGTACAATATAAACCGCTACATCATTCTTAAAATATACTAAATATATTGGATATTCTGTTGGATTAGAGGTCTCTCCATATTCTAACACATAATCAAAACCATTGTAAAAGACCAATTCATAATTCGGATCATAGCCTGAGCTATTATACCTTTCCCACATCTCATCATGGCTATATTTGGTGAAATCTGTTCCCATGACTCGAATCACCTTTTCAAAGGATTGCCCAATATAGACCTCATCCATTGTATAATTCCCTTTCGATATTTTTTTACTAGGACTACAACTGACGAATAACAAAATCGAAATACTACTAAATACTATAAATCGCATAACTTTATTTTAAAACTACTTATCACCTAATACTTTCGACTTAAGAAAAACGCAAAATCAATGAAACGCAACGTTGATGGACTCAAATAACGCACACATACTTTTCCAATTGTTCGATAGACCAAAAGTTTGCACCTTTATATCAACAAATCAAACAACAACAACAAAACTATAAGAACACCATACATGCTAGATTCCGTATCAAAGTACGGAACTGGAAACATCAGTAAGTAATTCCCAATAAGTTGAGTAATGAACAAACAACTTACAACAAGATACACATAATGATTTAAACTATGACAAACCTAAGCCGGGCACTATGCTCGGCTTTTTTTATTGTCATGCTGAAGTCCTCAGCTAGACTGAAGATCTAAGTATCTCCCAAGTTATCAAAACAATAATGATATTCAATTCTCAATTACATTGTACCTTTGAGTATATGTTTCCATACATCCAAAATCATCCAAGGCTCACACTCTGCCTAATCTGGCTTTCAGCTATCCTTTTTGTCAATCCAAATGGAGGATTTCCCCTCAATGACGATTGGGCGTATGCCTATAGCGTACAGCAACTTCATGAAGGCAATTGGATAATTCATCCTGTGGTGTTATTGAATCTAATAGGACACAGCCTTTGGGGTTATTTATTTACCCTACCTTTTGGATTTTCTTATACCGCCTTGCGACTATCTGTACTGGTCTTGTCCTTCATCGGTTTATTAGGAGTCTATCAATTAATATTGGAAAATACCAATCAATCTAAACTCGCCTTTTGGGTTTCCCTCTTAATTGGCTTTAATCCCATTTACTTTTCACTGTCTTTCACCTTTATGACCGATGTTCCTTTTTTAGCATGGTGCATTTGGGCATGGGTTTATTATATCAGAAGCTTAAAAGGAAGTCAACTCAATACCTCCATTGCATTGGCTACCCTATTTACCTTATTCGCATTAAGCATTCGACAAATTGCAATATTCTTACCCGTGGCTTTTACGCTGTTTTATATCTATCACTATCGAAAATTTTCTTTTAAAATATTGCTACCCCTGCTATTGACACTTATTGGTTGGGGCATATTTAGCACGATACAACAAACCCTTCGAGTCCCAATTGAAGGACAATATGATACAATTGGTTTATTTCAACAATTATTCAACCTTCCCTTAATGGGTTGGCGTTTATTTATTCGTACAGGCTTATGGTTACTTCTACTCGGGTTATTTACTTTACCTTTGACGCTATCTGTAGGAGTGACTCATTTACAAGCCTTATCTCTAACAACTAAAAAATATACTGCCCTTATTGCCTTGCCTTTTATCATCGCAAGTATTCGAGCCTTTTCCAATTTCCCATCAGGAAATATCTTTTATAATCTAGGGCTAGGCCCCAAAACACTAAGTGATACGTATTTATTGGGTATTAATGATATGATGACCACTTCGCCATGGCTATGGATGACGCTTAAAGTATTCGCCTTATTAGGAAGCATATTATTGGTACTATCCCTTATTGCTACTTTCCTACAACGAACAACCAATAAATCACCCAACCTAACCCACTTTTTAGGCTTAAATCTATTGGGCTATATTCCCTTTATTCTACTCTTTCCTATCTTTTTTGACCGCTACACCTTGCCTATTTTAGTTTTGGTGGTGTTAATGGTTGTTGTTTTACCCCCTAGCCCCCTAGTCCCGTACAGTAGTCGGGAGGGAATATTAGAGAATAAGTCTTCTTGGGGTAAAGTTCCCCCTTTAAGGAGGCTAGGGGGTAAACTCACATTCCTCCTCTTAATCACCTTCTCCCTACTCGCCACAAAAGACTACCTCAATTGGAACACCGTCCGCTGGCAAGCGATAACCTATACTCAACAAACCTTAAATATTCCACCGACACAGATTGAAGGCGGTTATGAATCGGCTATTTTTTGGACAGACCAGACGGAGGCCCCCCCCTTATATTTTGATTATTTAAAGACTTTTGGAAAAGCAAAAAATAATCGACAATTACCATATAGAATTAGCTTCGGGAAAGTAAAGGATTATGCCATCCTAAAAAAATTCACTTATCAACGTTGGATACCGTATCAACAATCGTCTATTTATATACTAAAGAAGCAATAAATGTCTTCATAATATTATCGACTATATACTAAAGCATAATTGCAATCAAGTCTTATTTTCTAGTATTGCCTTAATATTATTAAGAAAATAAATATTCACCCTTATACCGATTGCTAAGTAGGTCTACTAATTTTAAATGAATAGTTTTAATCCTAATAGCTATCGAGGTTTAATAATTTAAAAGTTAATACTTTACATCAAAAAGATAAACCTACTCAGTGGGTTCTAATATATTCAACAAATAAAAAAGTTTTTTTAAACAAACTCACTAATTAAAAGAAGTATAGCCCAACTACTTAGCGTAAAGTAGATAGTTGTTTCATAACCTCCTCAGCCTTTTGAGTTTGATTGGTTTGCCGATAAACGACATTTAAATTTTGTAAAATATTAGGATCTTTAGGATTGAACGAACGAGCTCTCTCTAAATAAGTTTGAGCTAGATTATAATCTGACTTCTGTATGTAAGCAATACCTAAAATTCGGAGTGCTTCCCAACTATTAACATACAGCTCTAGATATTTATTAGCAAATTTAATTGCATTATCACTTTGCTTCTTAGTTAGATAACAGAACCCTAGTCCAAGCCAAGCGTTATGATCTTTAGGATCATATTTATAAGCACTTTGAAGTAAGGGAAAAGCTTTTTCGGTGTTATTAACTCGTAAATAACTCAACCCTCTTATACCATCTCGATTATTGCGTTTGACCACATATGTTACATCATAATCATTGATTTTTTCGATATAGATTATATCCTTAGGTGGAAAAATAGAATTAACGACTTTTGGTGGTAAAAATCTCTTAGACACTACAGCATAATCCCAGTCAATGGTTTTCCATCCTTTAATCCCTGTCTGGATAAATTCAATATCAAGCGAAGCAGTATCAATATAATTAATAACAGCCAACGCATTGTTACTAGCAATTCGGACTTTTTTATTATCACTCCTTTCTATTGATGGCAATTCGTTTTCAATTAGCCAATCTACACTAGCAGAAATACCTAGTTGCTGGTAATCACTATCAAAATTTTGGTAAACTGTTGATTGACTTCCAGCCAATTCATTATAATAAGCATACTGATATTTAGGATTTTGAACTTGCCAAAATAGTGTTTTCACAATTAAAATACCCGCAATAGCGATTACTGGATATTGAACAGCAGGAAGTTTAAAAGGAAATAATAGCTCCTTAAAAGTTAAACTTAAAATGACTATTAAAGGAGGATAGAAGAAAAGAATGTGTCGCCATCCATTATAAATTGGAGCGGCTGTAAAAATGATATAAACAATTGGGAAAATACACGTCAATAGTAAGAATAGGGTGATTGCTGCACCATGTTGTCGTATCATTTTAGGAATAAAAAAGAGGGTAACGATACTGGATAATAATATTAATACAGGTAATGAAATATACATGGAACGTAGCAAATAGTTGGGGGGTAAATTGGTAGATTGAATGAGTTCTCCATCAAATAACATCGTAATTTTTTGAGGAAAATCGGACATAACTTGTAAGGCATTAGGAACATGTAAGAATGGATATTCCCAAAAGTTGGGATAGAATAATAAACCGACAAGACAACCTAACCCTGTAACTAAAAAGAGTCCTGCGATAAGTTTAACTTTGTATGTATTATCCTTAGAAAGCACCAAAGTACGCACTTTAGTATCTAAAATAAATTTCATACCAAACAAAGCAAATACCCATGCCACCAGTAAGAACCCACCAATACGAATACTTACTGCAATCGCTATACCTGCTGCAACGCCTAAAATATCCAACCATTGGAACTTAGGAAACGACTTAGCAACCTTTACAGAGAAATATATCGTTATAATAAAGCCTAATGCAAATGGTATATCCTTACTATTAAACAGCATATTTCCAACAAAAGTCGGTGATGTAAGCATCAAAACAACTGCAATCAAAGCAGCTTCCCATCCTGAAAATAACCGAGCCAACAAACCAGTAAATACAAAAATCAGAATCCCAAAAATAGCAACAAAAAGGTGTCTAACAGTATAATGTTGTACTAAATTCTCATTAGCAAATAGAGCTGGTAGCATTTCAAAACCAGCCCCATAATATTTTTGATATTTGAAATCATAGCCATATACATTCAAATCTACAAAAGAAGTATCTTTACCAAAAGACGTGTAATATTTTAATGCTTCTTTACCATAGGCATTATCAATCGGTTCATCCGCAGGAATACCAATTTGTAAACTACTATAAACCACAAAACCAGCAATGATAATCATAGCTGCTCCAAACAGCTTTTTGAATAAGGATTGATCTGCTAAGTAGATTTCAGCAACTGTTTTTTTGGTCTTACTCTTTTTAGAAATATTAGACTTTTTGGTACGCTTCTTTTGGGTAGAAACTAATTGCTTCGAGCTGTTTTTATTTTTACTAGACTTGTTAATTTTAGTTTTACGATTTTTAGAATTTTTCATATCAATGA
>CAYLSF010000306.1:0-7398 GCA_964385675.1 uncultured Saprospiraceae bacterium | reverse complement strand
AATATTAACTTCTCCCATCAAACGCTTTGTCACCCATGCAAAACCGCCTCTAGGTACAACCGTTCCGATAGTCGGAACTCTAGCCTCATGCCATCCGATTCCTGTATTAATAATGGTTGCACCAGCTTTTTCGATTTCCTTAGCTAAAATCACCACTTCATCCCAAGTGCTTCCGCCTTCTACCAAATCCAACATGGATAAGCGGTAGATGATAATGAAGTTTTCACCAACAGCTTCACGTGTTCTGCGTACGACTTCTATTGGTAATTTGATACGATTTTCATAACTACCGCCCCATTCATCAGTTCTATGATTGGTTCTTTTAGCGATAAATTGATTTAAAAAATAGCCTTCCGAACCCATAATCTCTACACCATCGTACCCTGCTAATTGAGCTAATTCCGAGCAACGAACATAGTCTTGAATTTGCTTCTCAATACCTTCTGCATCTAGGGCTTTTGGCGTAATTCGGTTAATTGGAGCTCGTAAAGCAGAAGCTGAAACGGCATCTTTGTGATACGCATATCGACCAGTATGTAAAATTTGCATACAGATTTTACCACC
Organism: uncultured Saprospiraceae bacterium; assembly: GCA_964385675.1. Classification (GTDB taxonomy): domain Bacteria; phylum Bacteroidota; class Bacteroidia; order Chitinophagales; family Saprospiraceae; genus CAYLSF01. The sequence continues at coordinate 6,834 of CAYLSF010000306.1, read as the reverse complement.
TTCCGCATGTACAGCATCGGTAATGACTTTATGATGTTTGGCATCTTTTTCTGTTGCCATCATAGCCCCAAAAGGAAAAGCATTTCCTTCTTTATTGGGTGCAATTCCTCCTGTCACAATCAATCCAACTTGTCCTCTTGCACGTTCTGCATAGTAGGCTGCTGCACGTTCTATTCCATTTTTCACCTCTTCCAATCCTGTATGCATTGACCCCATCAACACCCGATTCTTCAATGTCGTAAACCCTAAATCAAGTGGAGAAAGTAGTTTTTCGTATTTCATATCTTTTGATTTTAAACCTCGGAGGTTTTGAAAACCTCCGAGGTTTGATGTGAATATTAATTTCAAAAGTAAAAAAAGGAAGCGGTTGGTTACTTAAAATGGTTTAATTAAATAAGCCAAATATTAATACCCACAAGCTACCTATCAGTAGATAAGGTTGATTATCAAATACCAATAGCTTTCCGATAGTTATTGGGAGGTACGAAAGTCAATTGTCGATTGTCGAAAGTCGATTATCAAATTTAGATTCTGTTAAAACAAGACATTAAAATTTCCTTTTTTTGAATCGCATATAGATTTTGTGTTATTTTGAAGTATAATCTACTTAAAAGTAATTCATCCATTTAAAAGTAAAAAACACTAATGAAAATAGCATTTTTTAGTAGTAAATCTTATGACCAACTGTATTTTGAAAAATATAATGTAGGTAATGATTTTGATATTACTTTTTTTGATACCCCTTTAAATCACAAGACTGTTTTCCTGACTAAAGGTTTTAGTGCGGTATGTGTTTTTGTAAATGATAAAGTGAGTGAACCTGTTATCACTAAAATGAATGAATATGGTGTAAAACTAATTGCTTTACGCTGTGCTGGATTTAATAATGTAGATTTGGAAGCAGCAGAAAAGTATAATATAAAAGTCGTTAGAGTACCAGCCTATTCTCCCGAAGCGATAGCAGAACACTCTTTAGCCCTTATCTTAACGCTCAATAGGAAGACACATAAGGCATACAATAGAGTGAGGGAAGGGAACTTTTCATTGAATAGATTAATTGGATTTAACCTTTATAAAAAGACAGTTGGGATTATTGGAACAGGAAAAATAGGAATTGCTTTTTGTAAAATATTAGTAGGATTAGGCTGTACGGTAATTGCATCAGATCCGTATCCATCGGAGGTATTACTCAATCTAGAGGTACAATATCAATCCATAGAAGAAGTCTTTAAACAAGCCGATATTATTTCACTTCATTGTCCACTTACACCTACGACAAAACATGTTATCAATAAAAAATCGATAGCCTTAATGAAGGAAGGGGTTATGATCATCAATACCAGTAGAGGAGGACTTATCAATACAGCAGATGTTATAGAAGGATTAATAGATGGAAAAATTGGTTATTTAGGCATTGATGTATATGAACAAGAAGAAAACCTATTTTACAAAGATTTATCAGAAAGCATTATTCAAGATGATTTTATTTTGAGGTTGAATAGTTTTCCAAATGTATTAATTACCGCTCATCAGGCTTATTTTACCAAAGAAGCAATGGAAGAAATCACAATGACTACACTGGACAATATAGCCGCTTTTCAAAAAGGCAAAGCGTTAATTAATGAAGTGGTTAAGAGATAGGAGTTGATCCTGAAAGTGTTCGGGAGTTGATCCCGAAAGTGTTGAAAATTACAATAAACCTACGCTAAATTATTATGATGTATTTAGACCATCCATTAGTATTAAATATTCACATGATTCAATTCTCTAAATATTATAGTCTCGTTACACTATTCATTTTATTACCGCTTGTTGGTATATCGCAGGAACTTCCACCTGATTTTTACACGGAACCTGTTCAAACCAATTTTCAATTTCCTGTGGGGTTGACATTTGATGAAACAGGGCAAATGTATGTATGGGAAAAAGGCGGAAAGGTTCATGTAGTAGATACCAACAATGTAAAGGTAAATACGCCATTATTGGATATTAGTGAAGAGGTTGGAGAGTGGCGAGATCATGGATTATTGGGGTTTGCACTAGACCCTAATTTCAGAACGAATGGCTATTATTATACGCTATATGCGGTGGATTTGCATCATTTAAAATATTTTGGTACACCCAACTATAGTCCAGATTCTACCTTTGCCTTGCGTCCTGCAATTGCTCGTATCACTCGATTTACGGCTGATCCAGCTACCAATTTTACCACAACATTACCAGATAGTCGATTGGTATTAGTCGGTGAAGTAAAAGATAATTCATTTATCATTACACATGAGTCGCATGGTGTGGGTTCATTGGTTTTTGGAGAAGATTATACCTTGATGGCAACTTGGGGCGATGGTTCTTCTTACAATGGGACGGATGTAGGTGGGGCAACTTCTGACTCTTATACACAAGAAGCCATTGCAGAAGGATTGATTGGAGCGGATCAAGATATTGGTGCTTTTAAATCACAATATTTGGGGAGTTATAATGGTAAAATGATTCGGATAGATGCCAATACAGGAGATGGCTTGCCGAGTAATCCATTCTATGATGCGGCTAATCCTCGTTCCGCTCAATCTAGAACATGGGCATTGGGTTTGCGAAATCCATTTCGAGCGGTATTAAAACCGAACTCTGGAAGTCATGCTCCATCAGAAGGCAATCCTGGAACGATTGTCATCGGAGATGTTGGCGGCGGTGCGTTTGAGGAATTGAATCTAGTGACAGCAGGTGGACAAAATTTTGGTTGGCCTTTTACGGAGGGATATGACCATCGTACCAATTTTTTATCCAATCCAATTCCAGATAATATATTGGCTCCGAATCCTGAGAATGGTGTGAATGGTTGTGATGATGCTTATTTCTCTTTGCTAGAAACGTTTAATAGTTCCGTTTTGGGGACGACTATAACTCAAAATCCTTGTAATAGTAGTTTGACAATTCCTGTGGAATATCTGACACAAGAGAAACCTGCTACCCTAGTATGGACAAATTATTTATGGAATCAACCGACTCGTTCTTTTGTTTTTGAGAATGATAATCCAACGGAGATTTCTACAACAAGCAGTATAGACGGAATTAGCTTTGATGGTATATCCAGCATACCGGGTGGGTTTTATCAAGGCGACTTATTCCCCACCGATTATCAAGGGAAGTTTTTTCAAGGAGATTTTTTAGGATGGATTAAAACCTTTGAGTTTGATGCCAATGATAAGGTGGTTAAAGTAGAACCTTTCTTTTATGATATAGATGTACAATTGGTACATATTGCCGAAAATCCTGTAACGGGTTGTTTATATTATATTGACTATGCGACCGGGATTCATCGAATTTGCTACGGCGGAAATCCACCACCTGTTATTGTAGCAACTATGGATACCACTTACACGCCTGAATCTAGCCTAACGGTTAATTTTGATGCCCTAGATTCCTATTCGCCTTTTGGTCATCCATTGACCTATAAATGGCTTTTTAAAGATGATAATACAACAAGCACCGATCCACAACCAACACATACTTTTGAAAAAGGAGATAATCAACCGACTGCCTATTTGGTTGATTTAGAAGTGATGGATAGTACAGGAACGATGAGTGCGACCACCCTCAAGGTCTTTTTAAATAATACACCACCACAAGTAGAGATTACAAGTTTTGAAGAGGGCGATAAATATCCTGCTTTTGAAACGTCTATCTTGGAGTTACAAGCAGAAGTATCCGATGCGGAACACTTCAAAGAAGATTTAACTTACGCATGGCAAACTTTTTTACATCACAATACTCATTTTCACCCTGAGCCTATTGATATTCAAAAGCAAACAAATACCGTTATTTCACCTGTAGGCTGTGATGATGAAATATTTTATTATCGAGTGGCTTTGACGGTAACAGATCCTTTGGGATTATCTACTACGGTTGAAAAAAATATCTATCCCGATTGTGGAGATTCCTTTGTTCCTAATTTTGAACTAGGATTTACCCCTAATGAATCTACCATTGACTTAAACTGGACAATAAGTGCTGAAAATGATGTTGCATTGTATGAAATACAAAGAGGAGACGGAGATTTTAAATTTAGAACAATTGGCACAAAAATACCTGATGGTTCTAACAGTTATACTTTTACAGATGATGCCCCTTTCAATGGAGCGAATTTTTATAGAATTAAGGCGACCTCAAATAGTCGTTCGTTCCGTTACTCGAATATGATTACTGTACAATATCCAACAGACGTACGGATAAAAATCTTTCCAAATCCTACGGATGCGTTAATGAATATTCAATTCAATCAACCCGAAGCGATTGCAACTCTACGTATTTATAATGCGATTGGACAAGAACAATTAGTTCGTACGTTCTTAAATGTTGCACAAAGTCAAATTGAAGCAATTATAACAAGTCAATTGGGAGCTGGTGTTTATGTGGGTGAAATTGAGTTTGAAGAAGGGAAAGAGCGGTTTCAAGTGGTGATACAGCGGTGATTTAACAATATAAAAAAGCTACCTCAAGTTAGCTTTCCAGACAAAAGCCAACTGAGGTAGCATTATGGAGAGTAAAACATTTAGTGTAATCTCATACTTAGAGATAGATTAATCACGCTCTCCATAGCCACGATAACGAGGGTGATAACTTCTACCATCTCTAGGACTACGACCGCCGCCACCACCACGATTACGACCACCGCCATCGCCACGACCACCTCTGCCGTATTTCGACTGCCCTTCCGAAACGTGTATGTGATATCCGTCAACCTCTGCACCATTTAATGCATCTATTGCCTCATCCCCTTCATAATCGTCTTCCATTTCTACAATACCATAACGCTTAGATTGACCTGTATCTCTATCACGTACAAGATGTACCTCATTCACTGTTCCATACTTTTCAAAAAGTGTTTTAAGCTCATCTTCTTCAGTAGTACGACTTAGTCGTGCAACAAAAATTCTCATAATTTTAAAGTTTAATAAAGTTTAATAAAAAAAATAATAAATATTAACTGACTGTAATACTTTGCAGCGACAACAAAAACATCTATTGAAAACCAATAAGTTATGACTTTTATGATTGTTAACCTCACTTCACAAGCAATTGATAATCAATGAATATTTTTTACAGCTTTTCATATCACTACAATCCGTTATAATCTGATAGCTTTAATAATCCACAAGCCCTGCCTGACTTCTGCTTGCTGGCTACTATCAGGCAGGCTGTGGTTTGTTAATGATGTTCTGTTCAATTTTCGACTTTATAAATTTAGTCGCTTCTTACTTCACAAACTGCTTTGCAGTTACTTGTCCATTTGTATTTGTGATATACAGGGTGTAGATACCTTTGGGTAAATCATTCATATCCAACATCAGTTGTGCTTCGATATTGGTCAATTGTCGTACTTGTTGCCCTAAGGCATTATAAATGGAGATATTACCTTGTCCATTGATGATGTTTAGCGTACTTTTTACAGGATTCGGGAAGATAGCGACTTCCTTATTTTCTCCTGTGAAAGCAACAGACACCACGCCAGAGTATTCAAATTGACCATCTATATCCATTTGCTTTAAGCGATAGTAGTTGATACCGTTGACAGGATTTTTATCTATAAAGTTATAGTTTGATGTCCCTACCGTTGTTCCATTCCCGGCTACATAGCCGATTTTTTCAAAGGCTTCGCCATTTGTAGAGCGTTCTATATCGAAACCAGCGTTGTTTTCTTCGGATGCGGTTTGCCAGTTTAATACGATTGCCGCCGCGCTAGGTTTTGCCATAAAAGTGATCAATTCCACGGGTAAACTTGGTATGTTTAGAGAAAAAAGTGTTCGACCATTAAAAGTATTCCAAGTGCTAGAGCCCTCTGTAAGGCTATGTAAAAGAAGATTAGAAGTATAACCATTACTTGTGGTAATTGTAGAACTCGTAGTTGCTTTCCACTCATAACTAGAGTTTGGGATAAAATGACCAGTATTTGCAGTACAAACAATAAAAAGATTTTGACTAGATCCCCAAGTTACAGTACCTGTATAAGTATAAGTTCCAGCAGTTGAAGGGTTCGTATTTCCTGTAAGTGTTGCAAGAATATTACCATCATCAGGATTTCCTCCATTCTCGCCCCAAATTTGAACTACAAAATTACTTGGAACGCTTGTAGCATTATCCATCACTAACGCTACAGAAATAAGTTCACTAGTGATAGCAGTTCCAGTTGTAAAATTTTGTGCTATTGTACGGTAAGGAAGAGGAGCTCCAGGACTACTAAAAACTCCAACAGATGCTATATTAGTGCTAGTTTCGGATGTATTGTCTAATACTGTTTGTCCTACAGCCATAGGCAGAAATGATAGAGATAGTGCTACTAGGAGTAACCCGAAACATCGGTTGATGAAACCTTTCAGTATTGCTCTTACTCGGTTGAATGGTTTGTGGTTATCCTTATCGGATATGGTAGTTTGTCTTTGGTAATGTTTTCTACTCATACGGTTTTGTCTATGCAACAAAACCTTGTTGTACATTTGATTCATATTTAAAGTTTTAATAGTCCACAAACCTTGCCTGACTTGTGCTTGCCGGCTATTCTCAGGCAGGCTGTGGTTTGTTAACAATGTTCGACAATCGACTTTTGACAATCGACTTTCGACTATTGAGAAGCTCTTGAAAAGACAGATGTCTTTTCTTTTTTGATATATAAAATGTATTTATTGCATTTGTAAAAGCTTAATTGACTTACAGTAGAAGATGATATTGTTTTATACCATATTTTAATAGACGATAGTGTAGCCTATGTAAAATAGAATACAGCGGTATCCTCATGGGATATGCGAGTAGTATAGTGGCAGTCGTTTTTCTTTTAAGATA
>CAYLSF010000305.1:0-7435 GCA_964385675.1 uncultured Saprospiraceae bacterium | reverse complement strand
TATACCACAAAAATTAAATCTAAGTAATTTTCATCATCTTTCAAATTTAAAAACTCAACAAGATTACGTTGCATAAAAATGGCAGTCATTACGCCTTACTGCGATTTTTTGATGTATTCTTAACCTTAAATTCTTTAAATTTTTCAGGAGGTATGCTAATTTTATACATCTCTGCTATAAATTCACCCAGTTTTTTCTTAGCTGAGTTTACATACTTTTTAAATCTCTAAGGCTCAGTTAGCCTACAAGTAGGAGCATGATTTGCGTTCTATAACAACGCCTCAATGACTTCATCGAAGATAGGTTTATATACAAATTGGACTACATAGACCTTCTACTACAAATCACTTCATTTACTTGCTCTGATGTCATAATTATAAAATTCTTAGTTGTATAATAAAGAGCCACCTTAATCAGATGGCTCTATAACGTTCAATATCTTGTGTACGACTTTTGGATGTTTATCCATATTTCCTGCAACAATTTTTTGTATTGTCTCATGACCAATACTACATAACTTTGCCAACTTTTTATACGTCAAACCATGTACTCTACGATAGTTTTCAATTTTAGAAAGAAGGGAAGTGTCATCTATATACAATGGATCATACCCAAGAAATTTAATAATAGCAGGGAACGTATATATCTGTGGCATTCGCTTTTGAACCTCCCATTGACTGATTGTTCCTATTGAAACACCTAGTATTTCTGCTACTTTTTCTGAGGTTAAACCTCGTTCTAAACGTGTCTTCCTAATATGGTCACCTACATGTCTTAGCTCTGTCGGATAAGATACGGTATATCTCTTGGGACGTAAGCCTTTGATTATCAGATTAGGAAAAAGGGACAAAACCCTTCGGGTACTTGATAATCTCCTTCCGCTCGCTTAGGTCCTAAATCCCCTGGTCGAACGCAAATAGGATAAGATGACAATAACTGATACGCTTTATTCTCTGCATTTTTAGCCCAAAGTTCTAGCACTTTTTCCTTTTTAAAGGCTCTTAGAAATATATGAATTGAGCTAGTGTCTATTTGTTTTTCAGCAAGTAGGTCATTTAGTTTGTCAATTTTTTCGCCATAAGCTTGTCTTACTCTTGGGTAGGGAGAAAAATTGTTGTCACTAGCGTAAGTACTACTAGGTTCGTTTGTGCAATTTGAAAAAAGAACTATAGATAATAACAATGAGAGATATTTCATAATTGGATGATTTTCATTTATAAAACGCTAATTCCTCACTTCCTATTTAATACTTCAATTAAAAAATCATCAATAGCTTTGAGCAATAAATCCTCCGAAACAGACCAATTAAATCCAGAAAATTGCTCAGTCTTTTTTACAGCAGTTTGTAAATCAAAATCAGACTGAGAAATACTGTAAAAAATTCCAGTATCATAAAAATGTTTCGCTAAATACTCCTGTTCGGTTTGCCCTGGTGTGGGTATTAAAATGGCTTTTTGTCGGAGGTAAATCAAATCCATTAAAGTGCTATATCCTGAGCGGGTAATGATTAATTTGCTTTGAAGTAATGTTGTATTAAGCTCACCAGCCGTCATGAAACTATGGGTTGTTATATTTCCATTAGTTTGTTGCTCATTCTCATCGGTTTTTCCTTTTATAACTATCGCTTTATAAGGCAAGACTTGAAGTTGTTTCAATATTTTTTGTTCTAGATAGGTGCGTTGCGGTTCTGGTCCTGAGAGTACAACAGCTATATCATATTTTTTTGGTAATTCTTGATAAACCATTCGAGATAAGATTCCGATATATTGGTGGTTTTTTAAAAATGCCCCTTCCGAGAGAGAGCCTGCTAAATTTGGTTGATTTGGTACATCAGGAATCCAGCAAATATCGTATTGATGTATAAAACGATGATTGAAATAGTTGATAATAGATTGTCCAAAAGTTATTGGAACTTTAATATTAACCTGATGCGTAATAAAAACAGAAGGAATCCCTTTCACATAACAACCAAACCGATTATCTGAAATGATGGCATCTATTTGATGCGTTTTAATGATTTGTTGAATCACCTTTTGTTCCTTTCGGATAGCATTTAAAATTTTGGGAATTTGAGGAGCAATATTCCATATCATATTCCTGGACTGATAGGTAACATTATAGGCAGGTAATTCAATGGTTTGTAGCGTAGGATATTCTTTTTGGAGTAATAATAACGCGCGTCCATCTGAGGCTAAAATTGGTTCAACGCCTTTTTCAATTAAGGCATTAATAATTGGCATACAACGTGTTGCATGACCCAATCCCCAATTTAAAATGGCAATTAAAATACGTTTTTGTCTAATATAAGTTGTTTTTTAAGTTATTAGTTATTCTTCTATACCAGCGTTAGTCAACAGGTGAGTTCTAATAAACTTTTGTGCACTAGGGAATAAACAATATCGTTTTAACCACCAACTCACCTGATGACTTTTTAGCTTACGGAATTGTTCTAAATATCGTATATCTCAAAAAGACTTCTAAGCCGATAAAAATCATTGCTAAAAAGGCAAATCGGAAATATTCCTCACTGTGTCGTTTAATGGTTGTGATTTCAAGTTTGGTTTTTTCCAATCTATCAATCTCTGCGTAAATCTGCTTTAGACTTTCTTCATCCACGGCACGAAAATATTTTCCATTGGTCATATCGGCTATTTCTATCAAAAGGTCTTCATCAATTTCTACTCTTGTAAATCCAAAAATATACTCTCCATCTCCTCTACGTCCAATGGGTGAAAGGGCTTCGGTGGTAGAACCCACTCCAATCGTATAGACTTTCACCCCAAATTCTCTTGCAATTTCTGCGGCAGTAATCGGCTGTACATATCCCACATTATTCACACCATCCGTTAATAAAATGACGACTTTACTTTTGGCTTCGCTATCTTTTAAGCGATTTACTCCAGTCGCTAATCCCATCCCAATTGCCGTTCCATCATCTAAAACGCCACATTCTAAGTTGGCTAAAAATTCGTTAACTACTTTATGATCTGTGGTTAAAGGACATTGTGTAAAAGACTCCCCTGCAAATACGGTTAACCCCATTCTATCATAAGGTCTTTGCTCCACGAAGTCTGCTGCAACCACTTTACTGGCTTCTAATCGGTCAGGTTTAAAGTCTTTTGCCAACATACTACTCGATAAGTCCATCGCCAAAATAATATCAATCCCTTCTGCATCAATTTGTTCTTCTTTTAGCGTCAGTTGGGGGCGAGCTAAGGCAATGACTAACATAGAAAAGGTCAATAATTTTAAAATCGGTAAAATTACTGCCCCTTTTGCACGCCAAGAAACATTTCCATCAAATGCCGCTAAGGTGGACATCTGCAGATTGGCAAATCTATCCCTCTTTCTATACCGCCATACTAAATAGGGCAGTAGTAAAAACAACAGAAAAAATTCCGGATTGACAAAATTGAAATTTTCAAACATTATATGTTGGTTGTCAGGTATTTGTTATCAGTTATCCTTCTTGTGGTACATTATCATCATCTTTATCTACTGTAGTTTCTCCACCTTCCTCATCAGCTTCGGGCTGAGGAATAACCTGTGTTTCTTCTACAAAATTTTTCGTAACCTCCATTCCTTCTTGATGTACCTTGACGGGAGGTGTCACTTTCGCAAATTTAACTAAATCTGCCGTTTGTAATACCGTTCTGATTTGTCGTTGATGTGTTTCAGAAATTGGTGTTGCCTTAATATCTTCTATAATTTCATCTGTAGTCGATTCCAACGCATTCACATTATACCGATTTTCTAAATATTCTCGCATGATATAAGTCAACTCACTTTGAAAGGGCTTAATCTCTCCTTTTTGCCAAAGTTCTGCCATTTCTAGTTTTGATAATCGCTCCAAAGCAATTTCATGTGCAGGGCGTTTCACTTCTACCGCCGCTGTTTTGGGTAATGGATCTCTTCTATATCGTTTGGCTATAAAATAAAATACTAACCCAAGTAACAATAACAATCCTCCTTTCCACAACAATGGAAAAACATCTTCCATAAAAGATAACTCCTCTTCCAAGATTTCATGGATCGGAGCAATTAAAGAGTCTAATTGTGGTAATCGAACCTCAAGGTGCAGTGGATTCGTATAAACCGTATCCCTTTCATTATTTTGAGTATATGGAATAGGAACAGGTGAAATGACCTGCGTTCCAGAGTCAAAAGAGGTAATGGTTAATGATTGTTGAATGGTTTTTAAAGCAGCCGCTTCACTCGAATCTATCTCCCCAACTTCTATTACATCAAACTTATCCCCTAAATTGGTGAAATTCGGAAATTCAACCGTTACATTATTCGCATCATATTCTACCTTGAGGTACATCTTTAGCTGATCCCCCACCATAATCTCCGTAGAATCCAAACTCGCTTCCACATCTATTTGTGCTAATAAACCACTTGCACAAAACCCCAACAATAGAATTATAATAAGTTGTTTCATATTTAATCGACTTTCGTGCCGATAGCTATCGGTATTCGACCTTCGACTTTCGATTGTCAAATTCTTATTAATCAAAATTACTATCATCTCTTTTTCTATTAATTAGACTTTGTAAGGTAGCTCTAATTTTATCCAGACGATCCTCCAATTGTTCTAATACATTTTTACTAACATATCCAATTTTATGAGCAATATATAACTGAGTAATAACTTCTACCGCTGAACCTTTGGCTATGTAAAAGAAATGAATTGCTGCTTTGTCACTTCCTCTTTCTTCTCCTTCAGCAATATTTGAAGCAATCGAGACTGCAGCTCTTTGTATTTGACTAGTTAAACCATAATTTTTTATAAAAGATTCTTGCTTCGTAATATGGTAAATATTAGCTGATAGATTTACACTATCTTCCCAAACTCGAAGTTTTTTGAAGTTTCCCATAAAGTCACATTTTACTAGTCTTAAAATCATATTTTAGCTAAAATTTTCCTCGAAAGTCGATTGTCGAAAGTCGTCCCGATAGCTATCGGGAGTCGCTCTAATGTCTTTTCTTAAAAAATCGTAACAATTCCTTTACATAAAATTGGTCTTTGATTTCGGATTTGGGCGGAATTTCAAGGCTAATAATATCTGCCCCGGTTTTTAAAAACGTTCCATGAAAACGCTCATAGTTATCTTCAAAGTATTTCTTGTAGCGTTCTCTTGTCTTTCTATTCGACGAATCTATCAAAATATGCTTACCCGTCTCTGCATCTACTCCCCGAATCAAACCCACATTTGGCAATTCTTTTTCTCTCGGATCGTATAAGTGAATGCCAATAATATCATGTCGGCGTTTTGCAATTCGCAATGCGTCTTCATAATCCTTAGTCAAAAAATCAGATAGGATAAAAGTCGTACTTCGCTTTTTTTGAATATTATTAAAAAACTCTAATGCCCTTGTCAAATTTGTTCCTGCACTTGTGGGTTGAAAATTAATCAGTTCTCTGATGATGCGAAGAATGTGCATCCTTCCTTTCTTAGGTGGAATATATTTTTCAACTTTATCTGTGAATAAAACCATCCCAACTTTATCATTATTCGTACTTGCAGAAAAGGCTAAAACGGCACAAATTTCCGTGAGAATTTCATTTTTCATTTGCTCTACGGTACCGAAAAACGCAGATTTACTCATATCTACCAATAACATCACGGTCAGTTCTCGCTCCTCCTCAAATATCTTCACAAAAGGTTCATTGTAGCGAGCCGTTACATTCCAATCAATATTCCGAACATCATCTCCATATTGATAGTCTCGTACTTCTGAAAATGACATACCTCGACCTTTAAAAGCACTATGATATTCTCCTGAGAAAATATGTTTGCTCAAGCCTTTGGTCTTAATCTCCAATTTCCGAACTTTTTTGAGTAATTCACTCGCTTCCATCTATTCTAACATTTGAATCTGCCTACCAGCAGATAAGTTTCAAATGGATAATTTTGTATATCCCAAAATTCCCACTTACTCTATCCAAGATAAAATCGAACTATCTGTTTTTAAATATGCTTTTAACCATTCAAATGGAATCACAACCTGTTGTTCTCCATACGTACTATTAAATTCCGAACGAAAAACTAGCCCATCTTTCCGAATCGTAAAATAGGGAAACTGTGCCGTTTGAATCCACTTCATATAGTCTGGGTCTTCATTATACGGACGATTTTGCAATTCATTTAAAATATATTGCTGAATTGCTGCTTCATAACCACTATCAGCCCGAAATAACGAAGATTTTGTAATTTCTTGATTGGTAACTAAATCAAAATTAAATGTAAATCCTTGATATTGATTATCCCAAGTGTTGCTTTGTGTCACAATCCCACTAATCAATCTATCGGATAAAAAATCCATATCATACCAACAATAAGAACGCAAAGAAGCTCTTTGTGAAGGTGCTAAATAAGAAATTTGTTCTGCATATTGTTTGGTATAAGCCCTTGAAGAAGTTAACCAATCTTGAATCCGCTCTCGCAATAAATCATTAAACCCTTGATTTCGAGTTTTAGGATAAGTGATTTCCGTCTTGGTTAAAAAATCAGCATACTCTATACATCCTACGGCTAATTGACGATAAACATATAAATTGGCAACTTGTCTAGTTTCGTCTATCAATCTATAATGACCTTTTATGTCATCTGTGTGAAAATCAATTGAACCTAAAATTTGCCCTTGACTTTCCCAGTTCAAATCTCGAATATCCAAAGTGATACTCCTCCCTTTCTTGGTGTATTGCCCTTCTACTAAAAATGTTTTTTGTGTTGTATTATTATACAATGTTCCCTTCAACAAGCCATTATTCCCTCTCACCAATAATATATCGACTTTTCCATCCTTAAAATCTCCCGAATAATGTCTTATCCATTTATTATCCCCACAATAGCCAGGATAACGAGGTTCCCTAACAGCCGTCAACATCTTTAGTTCCTCGCTTAAAGTCTTATCATAATTTTGCCAAAGGGCTGCTATTCCATCAAAGTCTTTTATTGAACCTGTAATGCTTCCTGTTTGAACACCTTGACTATTATATTCCAAAAGATTCAATACGGTATCTTGAATCGTCCCTTCTACTTTCAATCTATCCTTACTCCGCAAGTAGTACAAATATCCTTTACAATGATGCCCGTCAAAACCAATCGTCATTGCTACATCATTAATATCATTAATTCGTCCTCTGTAATGCTCAAGCCATTTTAAAGTAGTACCTTCTGCAAAAAGCTGACGCACCTGTTCTTTCATATCTTGTGCAGATAGAACAGTGGTAAAAAAGAGTGATATAATGATTAAAAGCTGCTTCAATTTATAAATGGTATTAATTTGCAATCAACAATCCAATATTAAATTTGAACTTGATACTTAGTAACGGTAAAAAAATAAATTCGGCATTTGAGCGAGTTAATTTTGGATTTAATCGAGGCGAAAAATCGTAGAATAGCGGGTTATTCCTAGATTTTTTCAACGA
>CAYLSF010000304.1:0-7442 GCA_964385675.1 uncultured Saprospiraceae bacterium | reverse complement strand
TATCTCAGTGCCTCCTCCGTGTTCTCTGTGTCCAAGAATATATTTTAAATGAAAAAAATACTTAACTATTTATATGAGCATAAAACGCTCACTAAAGAAAAATCAAGAGAAATCCTTCGCAATATTGGGGCAGGGAAATACAATGAAAGTCAAATTGCGTCTTTCTTGACGGTGTTTATTATGCGAGGCATTACGGTGCAAGAGTTGCAAGGTTTTCGAGATGCGATGTTGGAATTGTGTATTCATATTGACCTATCGGAGTTTGACCCGATGGATTTATGTGGAACGGGTGGCGATGGTAAAAATACCTTTAATATCTCTACGTTATCGTGTTTTGTAGTGGCTGGTTCGGGGGTAAAAGTGGCGAAGCATGGTAATTATGGGGTTTCATCGGTTTCGGGTTCTTCCAATATGATTCAGCATTTTGGCTATGAATTTACCAATGATAAGGATAAATTAAAACGCTCCATTGATAAAGCAAATGTTTGTTTTTTACACGCTCCATTATTTCATCCAGCTATGAAATATGTTGCCCCTGTGCGTAGGGCAATGCAAGTCAAGACCTTTTTTAATATGCTGGGACCAATGGTGAATCCTGCATATGTAAAAAAACAATTAGTGGGAGTCTTTAGCTTAGAAGTCGCTCGTTTGTATGGATATTTATTTCAACAATCTTCTGATAAGCGTTTTGCAATCGTCCATGCGTTGGACGGGTACGATGAAATTTCTTTAACGGGCCCTGCGAAGTTGATAACTAACGATACTGAAAAGCTAATTCATCCAGAAGATTTGAATTTACCGAAGTTGCAACAAAGCGATATTTATGGTGGAGAAACGGTAGCAGAAGCGGCTCAGATTTTTGAGACGATTCTAAAAGGTGAAGGAACAAAAGCTCAAAACTCAGTGGTCTTAGCCAATGCAGCTACGGCGATTCAGGTTGCTCGACCGAATACCAATTTTGAGGATGCTTTTGGTTTAGCGGAAGAGACTTTAAGGAGTGGGCAGGCATTAAAAACATTTAAGACTTTTTTGGAGGTGAATTAAAATAAAACCGTCATTCCTGCGGAGGCAGGAATCTACCAAACAATTGAGCTTGAAAGATCAGCTTTTTAGTATCTTGTAAGACTTAATATTATGTCTTAACAATTTGGGAGATTCCAAAACAAGTTTGGAATGACGTAAATTCTACCATCATGTTCTTATCAAAACTCAACCAAGAAGGATTTTCAATCCTTGAAAATATCTTTACAACAGCAGAAATAGAAGCCATTTTACAAGCCTTGTCCAAAAAGGATTTAGCACAACAATTTGGGGTTCGATATTTTTTAAAAGAACACTCCGATTTAATACCATTGGTATTTACACTAAAATTTAAACAACTGATTCAAGCCATAGATGCAAAGGCATTTGTGATTAAATCTATCTATTTTGACAAACCGCCTCATGCAAATTGGATAGTGAATTGGCATCAAGATATTGCTATCAATGTAGAAGGTAAAACCGCAGATACGGCTTATACTAAGTGGCGAACAGCCAAAGGTAGAACTGCTGTACAGCCTCCGATTGAAGTATTAGAAAATATCTTTACGCTTCGCATTCATTTAGATGATTGCACAATTCAAAACGGAGCATTACAAGTGATTCCAAAATCGCATTTGAACGGAGTAATTCGAGTGAGTGAATTAAGTCAATCGGAAAAAGCGAATGCTACTGTTTGTGAAGTCAAACAAGGCGGTGTTTTAGCGATAAAACCGTTAATTTTTCATGCTTCCAAACGAGTAGAGAATTTGAAGAGTCGTCGAGTTTTACATTTGGAGTTTACTTCTGAAAAGTTGGCTGATGGAGTGAATTGGTTGGAGCAATTAGAATTTAATTAAAACCGTCATTCCTGCGTAGGCAGAAATCTCCGAACGTAAGAAAAAGGTTAAGTATAGTAACATTCTAAAAGACTTGATATTCCGTTTTAACAACTTGGGAGATTCCGCATCAAGTGCGGAATGACGTAAAGGTTTAAAATGAACATACTAGAAGAAATAATAGCACATCGCCGAAAAGAAGTAGCGGAAAAACAACAACAAGTCACTATTAAAGACTTGGAGCAAAGTCCATACTTTGAGCGAACCGTATTTTCAGCTACTGATTTTATTAAAGATGAAAATCGGGTAGGCATCATTGCTGAAATTAAAAAACAATCACCTTCTAAAGGGATTATTCATCCAAATATGAATGTGGAAGCGATTTCAAAAGGTTATGTAGCTGCTGGCGTTTCGGCAATTTCGGTACTAACGGATCAGAAATATTTTGGTGGATCCAATGCATATTTGAAGCAAGTGCGAGAATTGAATGATATTCCTGTCTTGCGAAAAGATTTTATTGTAACAGAATACCAAGTCTTAGAAGCCAAAGCAATTGGGGCGGATTTAATTCTATTGATTGCAGGAGCTTTGCAGCCTAAAGAGTTGTTTAAATTGGCAAAATTGGCGAGGAGTATTGGCTTAGAAATTTTGATGGAAGTACATAATCAAGCCGAATTGGAGCGAAGTCTTTGTCCTGAGTTAAATTTAGTAGGGGTAAATAATAGAGATTTAACTCGCTTTGTAGTAGATGTAAATACTTCTCTCAATTTAGTGAATCAAATACCTAATCAGTTTGTCAAAATCTCTGAAAGTGGAATTTCTAAACCTGAAACCATTGTACAGTTGACGCAAGCAGGGTTTGATGGTTTTTTGATTGGGGAGTGTTTTATGCGAGAGGAAAAGCCAGAAGTGGCATGTGATACCTTTATAAAAGAGACCGTGTCAATAATGAATAAAAAGTAGTATCTTGTTAGAATGATTTTGAATGATTTAAATTTAGTTATGCTAGATTATTCAAATGATTTTAGCGTATTTATTCATAAAATGAATATTAGTATGGATATAGAACAGGAAAAAAAGCAGATTTATACTTTTGAAGAGTATTTAGCTTTTGAAGAAGCGGCTGAAGTGAAGCATGAATATCATAATGGATATTTGGAAGCTATGGCAGGCGGTACAGGAGAACATAGTATTCTATGTAATAATATTGGTTCAGAACTCCATACGGAACTAAAAAAATCTGGAAAAAAGTGCATTACCTTTAATAGTGATATGAAAACCTGGATTCCTGTTTGTAAAAAAAGTTTATATCCTGATGCTTTAGTTGTCTGTGGAGAGCCGAAATATACAGATGAAAATCGGACAGTTTTAGAAAATCCAATGCTAATTATTGAGGTATTATCCAAAAGTTCTAGATTTTATGATAAGGGAGAAAAGTTTGAATGTTATCGAAGTTTACCGTCTTTTAGGGAATATATGATTGTTTATCAGACTATTCCGAGAGTGGAAACTTGGTATAAAGAGGAAGAAGAACTCTGGCGAATCAAAAGTGCAACTGGACTCGATAAGACCATTTATTTGCACACGCTAGACGCTACAATTGCATTAAAAGATATTTATCTGAACATTGATAATTTAAATTTTGATGAGGAAATTGTGATTAATCAGGTGTATTAAAATATTTCAGATTTATGATTTCGGATTTCGGAACGCATATACCAAAGCTCAAAATTTGTGGTATGCGAAATACTCAAAATATTAAAGAAATACTTGCACTAAACCCCGACTATCTAGGCTTCATTTTCTACAAAAAATCAAAACGAAATGTAGGAGATATTTTAGATGAAAATCTATTAAATAACTTTCCAAAAACGACCCAAAAAGTTGGGGTGTTTGTAAATGCAACAGTAGATTTTCTATTAGAAAAGGTAGAGCAATTTGGATTGGATATCGCTCAATTGCATGGAGAGGAAACACCTAAATTCTGCAAGCAAGTTGGAGCAAAAGTAAAAGTCAGTAAAGTTTTTTCGGTCGGGCAATCTTTTGATTTTCAGCAATTAGAACCGTATAAGCCGCATTGCGATTATTTCTTATTTGATACAAAGGGTAAGGAAAAAGGTGGTAACGGAACCGTATTCAATTGGGAAATTTTAAAGGACTATGATAATGAAATTCCCTTCTTTTTGGCTGGTGGTATTAGTTTGGAAAATGTGCGTGACATTGCTGAATTAAAAGATTTAAACCTTCATGCGATTGATGTAAATTCCAAGTTTGAAATTGAACCTGCTTTAAAAGATGTGGAGAAATTAAAACAACTAATAGACAGGATTAACAGGATTAACAGGATTTGACAGGATTTGACAGGATTAGAATAATATAATTGCGAAGCAATTACAATCCTGTTTAATCCTGTTAATCTTGTCAGAAATAATGGATTATGACATATAATGTAAACGAAAAAGGCTTTTATGGAAAGTTTGGAGGAGCATATATTCCAGAGATGCTTTATCCAAATATCAAGGAATTGCG
Organism: uncultured Saprospiraceae bacterium; assembly: GCA_964385675.1. GTDB lineage: Bacteria > Bacteroidota > Bacteroidia > Chitinophagales > Saprospiraceae > CAYLSF01. The sequence continues at coordinate 3,057 of CAYLSF010000304.1, read as the reverse complement.
AGATAATTACTTAGATATTATCTACGATTCCAAATTTCAAAAAGAGTTTAAACAACTTTTAAAAGATTATGTAGGGCGACCTTCTCCATTGTATCTAGCAAAGCGATTGAGCGAGAAATATGATACAACAATCTACTTCAAACGGGAAGACTTGAATCACACAGGCGCTCATAAGGTTAATAATACGATTGGGCAAATTCTAGTGGCAAAGCGATTGGGTAAGAAAAATATAATTGCAGAAACAGGGGCAGGTCAGCATGGTGTAGCGACGGCTACGGCTTGTGCTTTAATGGGAATGCCGTGTTTGGTGTATATGGGCGAAGTCGATATTGAGCGGCAGCGTCCAAATGTGGAGCGAATGAGACTTTTAGGAGCAAAGGTAATTCCAGCTAAGTCAGGTAGTAGAACGTTAAAAGATGCGACTAATGAAGCCATGCGACATTGGATTGGAAACCCAGAAGATACGCATTATATTATCGGTTCGGTAGTTGGACCACACCCTTATCCCGATATGGTCGCTCGTTTTCAAGCAGTGATTAGTGAAGAAATGAAGTGGCAATTAGCAGAACAAACAGGTAGTGAAAATCCCGATCATATTATTGCTTGTGTGGGTGGTGGAAGTAATGCAGCAGGAGCATTTTATCATTATTTGAATGATGAAGACGTGAATTTAATCTCTGCGGAAGCGGCTGGATTAGGTGTAGAGACAGGCGAATCGGCAGCGACTACGTTCCTAGGAAAATCTGGAATTTTACACGGCAGTCGTACCATTTTGATGCAAACACCTGATGGACAAGTCATAGAACCGTATTCTATTTCGGCTGGTTTGGATTATCCTGGCATTGGACCAATGCATGCTCACCTTTTTGATACCAAACGAGCTGAGTTTTTTGCAATTACCGACAAAGAAGCAATGAAAGCGGGTATGCTGTGTAGTAGAATTGAGGGAATTATTCCTGCTATCGAAACGGCTCATGCTCTGGCAGTTTTGGATAAACGTAATTTTGAATCTTCTGAGGTTGTCGTGATTAATATCTCTGGAAGAGGTGATAAAGACTTGGCGACTTATATAAAGTATATGCAGTAATATGGTTTTACTGTCATACTGTTTTATTGTTTTATTGTATTCTCCATTTACAATAAAACAATATAGCAATAAGGCAATAAGACTATAAAACCATAAAAAAGTGCAAAACAGAATAATCAACTTATTTAAACATAAGAAAGGGGAAATCCTCTCCATCTTCTTTACAGCAGGATTTCCAAATTTAAATGATACTGCTACGATTATTGAAACCCTAGATAAAGTAGGCGTAGATTTAATAGAAATAGGAATGCCATATTCCGATCCGATTGCGGATGGTCCTACGATTCAGGCGAGTAATACAGTAGCGTTGAATAATGGAATTTCTATCGAACTGCTATTTGAGCAGTTGGCAGATATTCGTAAAAAAGCGAATGTACCGTTGATTCTAATGGGGTATTTGAATCCTGTGGAGCAATATGGAATTGAGCGATTTTGCCAGAAGGCGGTAGAAGTTGGAATTGATGGATTAATTTTACCCGACTTACCAATTGATTTATATGTTGACGAATATAAAGAATTATTTGATAGTTATAACTTATCGAATATTCTATTGGTGACACCACAAACTTCTGAAGAGCGTATTCGAATGATTGATGACAATACAGAAGGGTTTATTTACCTTGTTTCGGATAACAGTATTACAGGTAAAACAGCAGGTATTTCAGATAAACGAGTCGAATATTTCAAACGCATAGAAGCAATGCAATTGAAAAATCCTACGATTTTAGGTTTTGGTATTCATAATCATGAGACTTATAAAACAGCTTGTACTTACACTTCTGGGGCAATTATAGGTAGTGCATTTATTCGGACGTTGGAAAATGCAACAGATTTGAAAAATGATATTGAGGGGTTTGTAAAAATGGTAAGAGGGTAGTTTAATTAGTAGTTGAAACAATTAAAAGATTGAGATGTAAAATAAAAAATGGTTTTCAGGTAACCTGAAAACCATTTTTTATTATGTAATAATTGATAAAAATCAACCATCTAATTTGAAACGAACAGGTAAGTTAAATTGTACTCTTACAGCATTGTTACGCTGCTTACCTGGTGTCCATTTCTGAGGTAAAGAGTTCATCTTATTTACCACACGCAATGCTTCATCACCACATCCTGCACCAATATCACGAAGGATTTTTGGATCACTTACAGAACCGTCTTTATCTACAACGAAGCGAATTACAACAACTCCTTCTACACCGTTTTCACGAGCGATAGTTGGGTACTTGATATTTTTGTAGATAAATTCCAACATCTTTTTGTCGGCACACTGTTTTTTAGCAGCATCATCTCCTGCAACATCCTCACATCCAGGGAAACGAGGCATTTGTTCCACAACTTCAAAGATTTCGTCCGTTACCACTTCCTTTTTAGGTTTTGGCTTTGGCTTCGGCTTTGGCTTTGGTTTAGGTTTAGGTTTTGGCTTTGGAGGTGGAGGAGGTTCGTTGATAGTTTCATCTTCAACTGTCATATCCTCAAATTCAGGTTCTTCCTCTACTTCTTCCTCAGGTACTTCCTCAATCACTGGTGGCGGAGGAGGTGGTGGAGGTGGTGGAGGTTCTGCTGTACGAGGAGGTTCTACTTCGATATCATCAGGTAATTCGAGGGTGTACCCTGTCAAGTCGATTTTCTCGTCGTAAGCAGTGTAGCCAAAGGCTAATAGGGTAAATACCAAAGAACATACTAGTCCTAAACGCAAGAAACTATCACTAAAACTAAAAGCATCAGCTTCTGGATACTTTTTAACTAAAGTTGATTTTCCTGCATTTGTACCAGCATACTTTTGTGCTAAGTCAGCAGAACCTTTGTCCATTTGATTACGGAAGAAGAAGATAACTCCTACTACCAACGCAACCAAACCGGCAAGTCCTACTGAGAGCCAAGTGCTGTCAACTGCAAAATCCATAGTTACCGTGTTTTAAAAAATAAATTCAAAATTACTAAAGTTTCTTAAAATGCACCAAAATCGG
>CAYLSF010000303.1:0-7453 GCA_964385675.1 uncultured Saprospiraceae bacterium | reverse complement strand
ATATCTATATTCTTTTGAGGATCTTGAACTCGTAAGGCACTATGCCCAAAATGCAGATAAACCTCCTCTAAAGGACCATACGTTAAGATAGAAATCGTTGAACTTTCGGAAAGTATTTGGGCTTTTAATGGCATTTGAAATCCCAAAATAAACCCAACAATTAACATTAATAAATACTGCCTAGAACTGCTCATATAATAATTCGTAAATCTTAATTCTCAAGATATTCCTAAAATTTCATTGGCTTTAAAAGAAATATCAAACCGTTCAAAGGTAACAATTTCCTCCCCTTCAAAGATTTGATGTGATTTATACTGTCCGTTTTTAGGCTGTTTAAATACTTCTACACAATTGTCAACCAAATTAATCACCCAATATTCAGCGATATTGGACTTGGCGTACGCTTTCAGTTTTTGGTTTTTATCTCGTCGAAGCGTAGAGTCAGAAACTTCTATAAGGAGATAGATATTTTTAGGTTTAGGGTGATAATTTCTATAAAAATCACTAGAAGATTCCAAAACCATAAAATCAGGTTCTGGCTCTGAATTATCATTTAATACAACTGGATTTTGTGCGATAAAAAATGCTTTACCACCTAATAAAGAGGCAAATACATTATTTAACCATGTTACCACACCTGCATGCTGACTTTTAATTGGACTCATACCATTTGATTTATAACCGTTTTGATTGGGATATTTTAAGTAGATAATACCATCTAACAATTCGACTTTATCTTCAGGTTTGATAATGCCGACCTCTGCCATTTTATAATATTCACTTCTCGTTATCTTTTTAATTGCGGTATCTACAATCATATTTATTGATTTATACAACAAAATACGAAAAAATTAAGTGTAAATCTGCGTTATTTGTGATAATCTGTGGCTTTCCCTTTTTTTATTGAACGCTACATTTACATTGATGTATAAATCAAAATGACTCATACTGTTTCCGAAAAATATTATTGGTGGATAATTTTAGCACTTTGTCTAGCAAGTAGACTATTAACCACCATTTATTATATCGAAGATCCCGATAGTCTCCGATTTGCCTTAGCCGCTTTAGATTATGATGTAGCTAAAATGCAACCACATTTTCCCGCTTATCCTGTATTCTGTGGATTGGTAAAATCCATTTTATTAGTCATTCCTCGTTACGCTTTAGCATTTTCTATCGTGGGAGGGCTTTCTACTTTCGTTATTATTTATTGTGGAGTAGCCATATTGAAAAAATATAAAACTACTCCATTTTGGCAATATACATTGACTGTTTTGGTATTTTTCAATCCTTTAATTTGGCTATTAGGTAATCGTTATATGCCCGATTTAATGGGATTAGCAATGGTCATGATAACCTTGTACTTTTGGGCGTATTATGAGGAGCGTTCTAAGAATGGATTATGGTTAGGGCTTTCAATTGGTATCTTAATCGGTGTTCGATTATCTTATTTACCAATGGTGTTTCTACCCGCCGTATTCGTGTTTTTTTATAAAAAAGATAGAATAACTCAGTTGTTGGGTGGACTAATCGGTGTATTGATTTGGTTAGTTCCGCTATTAATAGATACAGGTTGGGCGGATTTAGTACAAATGGCACAGCAACAAACCGATGGACATTTCAATGATTTTGGAGGTACTGTACAAACAGAAGCACACCTTGGAGAGCGATTTGAAAAATTCATATTACATGGTTGGGCAGATGGTTTAGGAGGTTATTGGCAAGGGCGACATTGGAGTACAATTATCATTAGTTTAGGACTTGCACTATTTGGAAGTTTAGGTGTTTTTAAAATAATGGATTTACCGAAATGGTCGTCCAATCATCGAGTGCTTTTTAACTCCATTATCGTTTATACAATTTGGATATTCTTTTATCAAAATGTGGTTTTTAAATCTCGCCATCATTTACCCTTGATTATGCTTTCCTTAATGGTTGTATGTATTGGAGCTTATGTTTTATTTCAGTACGCTAAACCTATTTTCTATACTGTTCTTGGATTATTCTTAACAGCCAATATTTATTTGACCACTAATCTTATTCAACAACATAAAAAACCAGTTGCAATTAGTCAATTGAAAGATTATTTACAGGAAAATATTACACCAGAAACTCAAATTATCACATCTGAATTGGTACAATTTTATTTAACCAAACAAGGAGTGAAAGCTCAGTTTTTAGACATTAATAATGTCGCTCTAAGAGTCGAAGATTTGGATAAAAAAAACACCTTCCTTATTGCCAATTTCAAAACGTATAAAGGACATCCCCTAAAACCTATTCAAACCTTTTATCATAATCCTTATGTCAATCGAATGTGGTCGAGTGTGGTTTTAAATCGGTTTTCGACAATCGACAATTGACATTCGATGATGATTATCCCCTCTTCAGTTTCCACTAAAATTCATTGGAGTCAAATTGACTGTATTTCATTTGACCATAAAATTCATTAGAATAAATTCTAGGTTTAAATCCATAACCAAGTCGCATTTTGGTTTTGTAATTACCTTTAAACAATTTACAGGATGTAATGGCAATTTGATTTGGAGTGATATAAAAATATGTAAGTCCTGTACCACAAAAATAAGTATGAGGTTCTTGAATAGGTTTCCAAAGTCCTAAACTATCTTGAGCTTCAATAATCAGAGGCAGATATTCACCATAGCCTAAATTCAGTGTGTCCTCCGAAATATTCTCTATCATAACAAGATAGGATTTAGTTTTACCCCTGTAATATTTAGTCTCCCAACTAAAAGTACTATCAGAATTTGGGGGCGGTGGGGGCGGTATCAAATACCGTTGAACAGAACCAATCATTTGTGTTGTATCAACAAATACAATAATAGAGGAAGAATCTGGTTTTCGATAATAAGATATAACAAGAACTGAAGAATCTAATCTTTTATAATGATTCCATTCTTCAGTTCTATTAGTGACTGCTCGTGAATTATATGCTAAATAAATAGAGTCTAGTTTTTCCCCAATATACATTGGATGAAATGTTGCTTCTGTAATAGAACTTACTGTATCTAATTCTAATTGATTATCAAAGGTATCTATTAATTTAATTTGAGATAGAGGATGTCGCTGTGTAGATTTATCATTAATTTGCTCTATTTGCTCACAGGCACTATTCAATATTAACAATACGAGAAATAGCTTTTTCATCTTATCCTTTTTATTGGATAGATGTTGCTATCGACTTTATTGGTGTATAACTAAAAAGCGACTTGCTGAGTAAATCAACAAGTCGCTTCCCTAAGATATGTTATTTCTAATTAAAGAAATTCGTAATTCCTAATTAAAAGTTTATTCTTTTCTACGCTTAACTTTTTTCACTTTCTTGCCTGTAGTCATTGACGCATCAGGTTGACCATTTAAACTATGGTACATCAAGTGAGCAGGAATTTCAACTGCTGCACTTGTCTCTTCCTCCTCCTCATCAAAATCTGGCATAGAAGCGATAGGTTCAGTAACTTCATATAAGTCTTCAAACTTAACACCTTTGCTCTCTAAAGACTTAATCGGTTGCTTTTTATCTAGCTTCGTAGAATCTTTACGAATTTTATCCGCCTCTTTCAAAGAAGCAAAACGAGCTTTATTTTGCTCTAATTGAAATAACTCTTCGCTAGACAATCTTGAATTATCATTGGCTTCGCTTTCCGCTATAGCATCAATGTTAATTTTAGCAACAGCATCATCGTATTTACTTTTTCTAGTCGGTTGACTAATTTTAACCCCTTTGATAGTATTACCTGACTGATTGATAAAACTATTATCAGCAATTTGCTCAGGAATATCTTCTTCAGGCGTTTCATCTACAACAATATCTTGACTTTCATTTTCATGATATTGTTCTTCTGTAACTTCTTGCTCTTCAAATAGGAACGCTTGCTCTGATTGATTATCAGCCAATTGTTCTTCTACTTGTTGTAACGTTACATCTTGTTCAAATTCGTTTACTTCTGCAACTTCTTGCGTAGGTTCTAATACACCTGAGCTTTGTGTGAAGAAGTAAATGAACATTCCGATAACTAAGACCGCTGCTACACGACTTAGCCAGTTTAGGTGATTGCGGAGTACTAAGCTGAGTGGCAACTCCCGTTTGATGCGAGTCCACACTTCAGGTTTTGGCTCAACTTCATAGTGGTTGAATGCCTGTTTGAACACTTTGTCCGTAGTAGTTAACGGCAACTCTTGTTCAATCTTTTCCCACATGCGAGGCGGCGGAGGCACTGCATGGTTTGAAAAGGCATCCTTGAATAAGTTATCAATGTTTTGATTGCCGTCCATTAGATTCGTGATTTAATCATTTTTTGCAAAATAACCCTAGCTCGTGCGAGTTGTGATTTTGATGTTCCCTCCGAAATACCCATCATTTTGGCAATTTCTTTGTGAGAATATCCCTCTATTACATAAAGGTTAAAAACTGTACGATAACCAGGAGACAATTGTTGTACCAATTTTAATAAATCTTCAGTAGCTAGATTCTCAAGTGCTTTTTCAGGAATGTGTTTGATGTTTACTTTCTCTAGTTCGGCGTGTCCATTATGGTTGCTAGATTTACGATAGAATTCTATCGCTGTATTAATAAAAATACGTTTAATCCAACCCTCAAATGAGCCATCGCCACGAAATCTATCAACATTATTAAAAATCTTGATAAAGCCCTCTTGTAAAATATCTTCAGCACTGTGGTAGTCGTTAGCATAACGAAGACAAATACCGAACATCTTAGGTGAATAGTATCTGTATAATAACTCCTGATAGTCGCGTCGTCCTGCGATGCAACCCTCTCGAAGTTCTTTTTCTGTTATGCCGTATGCTTGAATTTCAGTAACCATTTATAACATATTTGTTATAAAGCTATTATTTCTGTCGTTGATTTACAAGAAATTATAATTGATTTATAGATTAATTATAAAAATAATATTAAATATGACTTAAATATTATTCAAAAACGCTTGTAATTGTCGAATTGCCTTTCCTCTGTGACTAATCGCATTCTTCAGAACAGGAGGCATTTGGGCAAAACTCGTTGAATATCCGTCAGGTATAAATAATGGATCATATCCAAATCCATAATCACCATACATTCGCTCTTCTGCAATTGTTCCCCTCACAATTCCTGTGAAAGTGTATGTTTTACCGTCTAAAATTAACGCAACTACTGTTTTGAATTGTGCAGCTCGATTGGTTTGACCTTTTAATTTTTGAAGGGCTAAATCCATATTAGCTTCATTATTTCTAGGTACGCCTGCATATCGAGCAGTATATACACCTGGTTCACCATTTAAGGCATCTATTTCTAGACCAGTATCTTCTGCAAAGCAATCTAATTGGAAATTGTCTATAATATATTGTGCTTTTTGAAGGGCGTTGCCTTCAATGGTTGGACTTGTTTCTGGTATATCTACCAAACAACCGATGTCTTTAAGACCTACAATATTTATACCATCCCCTACTAATTCATTAACTTCTCGTATTTTACCAGGATTACTCGTAGCGAAAACCAAAGGTTTTTCAATCATGACATTTTAAAATTCCAAACCACAAAAATCAAATTTCAATTCTATTCCAAAATTTGATTTTTCACATTCTAACAATCAAATATATGATTTACTAAATATTAATCAGAATTTAGTATATCAAAGATACACCAAAACTATCTGAAAGTCAATACATAATGTAAAATTAAATACTTTTATATATTGATTTCGGGCTATGAATTAAGCCTTCCTTTTACATAAAGAATGATATATGTTTTAACTAATATTCTGTATTTTGTTGTTAACTAAATTAAAACGTATTTAAAATAAACTATATATAAAGCTATAACGTCAATCAATTATAAAAACATATTTTGCAAACAACTCCATAATTGTCGTTTCTTAGCATTATTCTTTATCAGTATCTCTAGCTTATCGGCTAATAAAAATTGATAATTTCCTAAAGCAGTGAGGACATAAGAAGGAATATTTGCAGCTATACTCAATTGTTGACTTTTAACCCCAAAACAAACAACTTTTTCAACTTCATTTCCTTTAAATAATGCTGAAAAAGTGTGTTGTTGATTAGCATCAATACCAACTAATATCACATCGGATTCTAGCTCATATTTTATGGCTCTAAATATTTTTGCTAGAAAAACTAGCATCTCATCTTCCTTTTCTGTATTTTTAATATAAACGATTAAGGTTTTTTTATCGTTTTGAGTATAAACATAAAAAGGTGTAGTTGTAAATGTGGGATAAATTTCAAAGTTTGTGAATTCTTTCGGTAAAAATTCGACTTCATTAATATCCATATTGTAGTTTTTGTATTTACAGTAGATTCACTAAAATTTGAGAAGGTTTTACAAAAAAATTGTATAACTTTCAAAAACACTAATTAATAACAAGGTTCAATCTTATAAAAATACTTATTTTTGTGAAAATAATTAATGGAAATAAATAAAAGCAGCAAGTATATGACGCATAACATAGAGATAAAGCAGACTAAAAATTCGAGGTTAAATACATTAGACTTCAATAATATCCCTTTTGGTAGAGTTTTTTCCGATCATATGTTTGTGGGAGAATATTATGATGGGGCATGGCAAAAACTAACCATTCAGCCTTTTGAAAAATTAGAATTAAGCCCTGCTAATATGACTTTACATTATGCTCAAACGATTTTTGAGGGTATGAAAGCATTTAAAGATCAGGAAGGTAATCCATTATTTTTTAGATTAGATAAGCACGCTAAGCGCATGAATATTTCGGCAAGGAGAATGGCTATGCCTGAGATTCCAGAAGATTTATTCAAACAAGCCATTATGGAGCTTATCAATTTGGATAAACATTGGATTCCAAATACGCCTGATAGTGCAATGTATGTCCGTCCTTTCATGTTTGCTGCAGATGAGTTTATTGGTGTAAAACCTTCCGAAACTTACAAGTTTATCATTTTTACTTGTCCTGTGGGTTCTTACTACAGCGGTGCGGTAAAAGTAATCACAGCAGATAAATATGTAAGAGCCATGCAAGGTGGTGTTGGTTTTGCCAAAACAGGTGGAAATTATGCCGCATCCTTATTACCGATGCAAGAAGCTAGAGCAAATGGTTATGATCAGGTGATGTGGATGGATGGTGTAGATTTTAAATACATTCAAGAATGCGGTACAATGAATTTATTCTTTGTGCTAAATGGAAAAGTCGTAACGCCTCCTACGAGTGGAACTATTTTAGATGGTATCACAAGAGATAGTTTTATCCAAATTTTAAAGCATAATGGGTATGAGGTAGAAGAAAGACCTATCACTATTGATGAAGTCGTAGAAGCCTATCATGCCGGACAATTGGAAGAAGCTTTTGGTGCTGGAACGGCGGCAGTTGTTGCACCAATTTCACATATTAAACATGGTGATTTAGTCATGGAATTACCAAACCCAGCAGACTTTAAAGTTGGGCCT
>CAYLSF010000302.1:0-7466 GCA_964385675.1 uncultured Saprospiraceae bacterium | reverse complement strand
CTATACAATATATAGTACTATACCAAAGTATAGTATATATTTGCAAAAACAGATAAAAATGGATAAAGCGTTAAAAGATAAAATCGAAGAATTTAAAAGTTACCGAATAGACAAACCTCCTTTGGAAATAATCGAGCATTATCGAAAAGACTTACAAGCCATACAAGATGCAATGGAAATTATACAAGGCAGGTGGAAAATGCCAATCATTGCCATACTTTGCAATGGAGAATTCAGATATTCAGAATTAGAAAAAGGACTTCCGAAAATCACTCCAAGAATGCTCTCAAAAGAGTTGAGAATTTTAGAGCAAAATGAGTTGGTTATCAGAAAAGTGTATGATACCATTCCTGTAAAAGTAACGTATAAATTGGCGGATTATGGTTATACGCTTGTTCCTCTAATTATTGAATTGACCAATTGGGGCAAACAGCATCGTGATAAAATAATACGGAAATGAAAACTCCTTGTATAAACATCCATTGACGATAAGATTATATATAGAAACAGGCGGTTATGTTTTCCAATCGTTGTTTACCAATTTAAGGACAAGTAACGATGCTGCTTTTTGACAGAAGCACTTGAATATTGGTCAAAAGGTGATTTTTTGTTTAAAGCTTTTCAATAAAAATGTAGAATTATTTCTACTTATAGGTTTTAAAACCTATATTTATAAAATAAATAGTATTCTGAAATAAAAATATAGCGGTGGATGGCCGTTCCACTTGACGGTAAACGGTGGACGGCAATGCTGTATGTTCCGTCAAGCGAAGTTCCGATACCGAAGCCTCGGTACGGAATCCACCGTTAACCATCAACCGTTTACACCATGAACTTAACAAACCAAGTCTTAGCACCGAAGGAAAACTTCGTAGATTTTATTAAAAATTATCCATCTCAGAGACCTTTGTGTATGCTCAATATTTTGAAATTCAAAGACAAAACTGAGGATGGCAGAACAGGAGAAGCAGCCTATAATACTTATATGAAGGAAGTAGCCCCGCTTTTAGAAAAAGTAGGCGGTAAACTAATTTGGGCAGGAAAAGTTATGAAAACCATTATTGGCGATTATACGACTCAGCCAGATAGAGTTTTTGTGGCCTATTATCCTTCCAAAGAGGCGTTTATTGAAATGTCCACTTCCGAAGAATACGCTGCTATTGGTCATCATCGTCATCTTTCTTTAGAATATGGTGGATTGATAGCCACGGAAACCATTTAAAGCATTCAAGGATGATACAACAACGATTTATAAAAACGAATGGTGTTCGCTACTTTGTGAAGGAAGCGGGCAATCCAACTGCTCCACTTATCTTGTTTTTACATGGATTTCCAGATAGTTGGTACTCGTGGCGGCATCAGTTGAAGGCAATGGCAGCAGCAGGTTATTATGCTGTTGCGCCAGATATGTTGGGTTGTGGTGAGACGGATGCACCGATGGAAATCGAGCGATATAGCCAAGATGAAATGGCAAACGATATTGCAGGTTTGATAGAAGCATTGGGATATGAACAAGCTATTTTGGTCGGTCATGACTTAGGGGCTTCTCTGACTTGGCAAGTCTGCTTGTTACATCCCAGAAAGGTCAAAGCAGCTATTGCTTTATCTATTCCCTATGGTGGTCGAGCATTGACTCAGCCGATTCCTCACATGAAAAAAGTGTTTGGTAATAAATTCTTTTACATTCTTTATTTCCAAAAATTAGGTGTAGCGGAAAAAGAATTAGATGCTGATGTTTATGAATCTTTATTGCGTATTTATTTTTCCTTAGGTGCTGAAGGAAGTGAAATTGCTGCCCAATATGTTGCCAATGATAATCCTATATCTGCTGAAAATTATTTAGATACAACTATTCGACCTGAAAAACTACCTAAATGGTTAAAGGCGGAAGATTTAGCTTATTATGTCAGTAGATACGAAAAAAAGGGTTTCCGAGGCATCCTTAATTGGTATCGCTGTTTGGATATTTACTGGAAATGTACCGAACATTTAGCTGGCAAAACAATAACACAACCCACTTATTTTATTGCTGGTAAAAATGACCCTATTAACTATATGGTTAGAAAAGCAATTAAACGATTGCCTAATGTAGTGGAAGACTTAAGAGGAGTCGAATTCTTTGATAATTGTGGACATTGGATTTCTTGCGAGCAAACGGAATTGTTGAATGAAAAGTTAGTGAAATATATTGGAGAGGTCTTAAGTAGTAGATTGTAAATAGTAAGTATTTTAAAAAAATTGTTGCTTTGCTGTCAAGACTGCCTGTCGGCAGCGAAGCGACCGTTCACCGCCTATCATTAAAAAAGTCACATTTATTAATTTGGTGTTTTTAAGAGAAAAAACGATGCTTTATTTCTTGATTTAGGTTTTAAAAACTAAATTTGAATTATTTTTAGGCTTTTAATTAAAAATGTTATGCTCTGCCCAGCATAGCGACCGTCCACCGTTAAAAAATAAACTTATGAATTTTGAATACACAAAGAAGTCATTAGCGCTCCAAGAGCGATTAAAAGCTTTTATGGAGCAGCACATTTATCCAGCGGATAAAGACCGTTTTGCTTTTACTGCTAACCCTCAAAATCTTTGGAAAGATTATCCAAAGATGGAAGAATGGAAAGAAGCAGCAAAGGCAGCAGGTTTATGGAATTTGTTTTTACCAAAAAGCTATGGTGAATTAAGTCCAGGCCTAACCAATTTGGAATACGCACCTTTAGCAGAAATCATGGGACGCTCAAAAGGGTCAGATGAAGCATTTAATTGTTCTGCACCTGACACGGGCAATATGGAAGTGTTTGCCAAGTACGGAACGCCAGAACAACAAGAAAAATGGCTTAAACCACTAATGAATGGAGAAATTCGTTCTGCTTTCTTGATGACTGAGCCTTATGTAGCTTCTTCAGATGCCACTAATATCGAAACGTCCATCGTTAAAGAAGGTGATGAATATGTTATTAATGGTCGCAAATGGTGGTCATCGGGTACGATGAACCCAAATTGCAAGGTCTTCATCGTAATGGGCAAAACCGACCCAACCGCACACCGACACGCTCAACAAAGTATGATTATAGTCCCAAGAGACACACTAGGTGTTGAAATTCTTCGTCCGTTATCTGTTTACGGCGGTTGGGATTCGCCAGAAGGTCATGCAGAAATTAAGTTAACCAATGTTCGAGTGTCTGCTTCCAACTTATTATTGGGTGAAGGAAGAGGTTTTGAAATCGCTCAAGGTCGCTTAGGTCCAGGTCGAGTTCATCATTGTATGCGTTTGATTGGTGCAGCACAAGCCGCTTTAGATTTGATGTGTAAAAGAGTAGCCGAACGAGAAGCTTTTGGTAGAAAACTCAAAGACTTCAGTAGCATTCGTCAAGATATTGCGAAGTCTGCTTGTGAAATAGAACAAGCCCGTTTACTCACCTTAGCTTGTGCAGATAAGATTGATAAATTCGGAGCAAAAGGTGCGAAAAAGCTAATCTCTATGATTAAAATCGTCGTTCCACAAATGACTTGTAATGTGGTAGATAGAGCGATACAAGCTCATGGTGGTATGGGCGTTAGTCAAGATACGCCTTTGGCTGGCTTTTGGATTTATGGTCGTATTGTCCGAATTGCAGATGGCCCTGATGAAGTACATATGTATCAGTTGGGTAGAAATTTGGTGAAGGAAGCAATGATGTAAAATGATTGTTTGATTGTTGACAAAATAGACATCAGTAATTTTCAAAATAATGTTAAAAAGAAAAACTATACAATGCAGCAACTCTTACCTAATCCAGATGGCATTTCGGCTATTAAAAATAGGACGCTCTTTTTCTATTTATTTAAATTAAAAAAAGCAGATGATGATGGCGCAACCATTCGACAACAATTTGCTCAAGTTCAAGCAAACTGTTTACATTGGTTGCATTGTGAATATGCTATAATTGGAGAAGGTGATGATTTTTGGACACATGCTGCTATTTTTGAATTCCCAAATTTTGCAGCAGTAAAACAAGCCATCCAAAAAGGAATTAGTAACAAGGAAGTGGAAGCATTACAAGGGTTTGCAGTACGACCTACTATACCTCCCAATGTTATCCTTTACATATTCAAATTATTGCGCCCTATCGGTCGCTTGTTAAGTCGAAATGCTAAAAAGAGAACAGCCGATGAAATATTGAAGTCTGTTGGAAAAGAAGGAATAGCACCTAAAAAACATCAAATCGAACGACATCTCCAAAACACTAGAACTTGTAAAGCCTATATGATTAACCTTTTACATACTTATAAAAAAGCACAATATGAAAATGGAACGACCGTTAGCGGAAGAACTGCTTATTATAGACGCTATGGTATTGTTGCTTTAAGAAGTGTCCTCATGCAAGGTGGTAATTTAATCTTGTCAGGAAGAATGGGACATCCGATTATCGAAGTCAATGCACCCAAATTGACTAAAGGAATATGGGAAGGCATTGGTACTATGGAATATCCAAATCCTGCTAAATTATTTACTTTGAAAAATATGCCTGGCTATCAAAAGGCATTAACACATCGAGATGCTGGTTTGGAAAGAACAGTGTTGATTATTTCTAAAAAAGATTGATTGGAAAGAGATTTGTCAAAAACAGAAATAGAATTCAAAACTAAAGAATGACTAGTCGAAAAAAACGAGCTCTAAACCACTTCATCATGAAATTTTGTAATTATGAGTAATGCGACTAATAATCTAAAACTTCGAGAGGTCATCAATCAAGTCGTAAATGATCCTCAATATAAGTCTGTTTCGGCTGTGCCGCTTATTTCTATTCCTCAAATAGGATTACTATTATTTACCATGACTTTAATTTTTGGTGGTATATATTTAGCCTCTATTGGTATCACGTTATGGTTAGTCTATCCTATTTTAATATTTGGATTTTATACTTCTTTTACGACCTTACATGATGCTACACATAGAGCCTTATCTTCCAACAAATATTTGAATGATGGCTTAGGTACTATTGCAGGAAACCTTCAGTTTCCTTTTATTACAACTACGGTCTATCGTTATATCCATCTGACACACCATAGATATGTTGGAGATAAGGACTTAGATCCTGATGAAGCAATGGTGGGCATACCTACCAAATATTTTCCAATTGGATATTTAGCACTGTTTATTTATGATTATTTTGCATTTAGCTGGTTGATTAAAAAAGTTTGGAAAAGGACACCTATAAATGTGAGGAGAGGTTTTATAATAGCACTTATTGGCAATTTGGTATTTAATGTCATCATGTTTACTAGTCCATACTGGTATGCGTATTTAGTTTGGTTTCTCATTCCGAATCGATTAGCAGTTGGCGTAACGGCTTATCTTTTTGCGCATTTACCACATCCCGACGAAGTGCGTTGGCATGAACACCCTTTTCAAGCAACCTATAGTCTTACAGGTAATTTCTTGACAAAAATAGCACTTTGGGGCCAATCCAGTCATTCTATTCATCACTTTTTACCGCATGTACCTTGGTTCAAATGTCACAAAGCATGGGATTTGGCAAATGGAATTTTTAGAAGACAAAATATTCCTAAGCGAGCTGTCTTTTCATTGCCCGACCCGCATTTTAAGGAAAGAATGCTCAAAAGCAGAGTGATTGACCATGGAGATAAAACGGTGAATGCTAAAGTCGTTGCTGTGTTAGATGTAGCTAAAAACACCAAAAGCTATGTCTTTGAACCCGCTGATAAAGAAGCGTTTCCGCCCTTCACTCCAGGGGCACATATTCATGTTTATTTACCAAGTGGAAAGGTGCGTTCCTATTCTTTGGTTAATCCTTCTTATGAAAAAAACAGATACCAGATTGCGGTAAAATTGGACATAAATGGTCGAGGCGGTTCAAAAGAAATGCACGAAAATATTTCGGTTGGAACAGCTTTAAAAATATCTACACCCAAGAATAATTTTGTCCTCTATGAAAATGTCCAAAAATATATTTTAATATCGGGAGGTATAGGCATTACCCCTATGATTTCGATGGCACATAGGTTAACAGAATTAGATAAGCATTTTGAATTTCATATTTGTGTAAAGGAAGAAGCCTTTATACCGTTTCGGTATGAACTCGAAAATTGGTCTTTTGCTCCTAATGTAGAGATACACCTTGATAAGAATAATAAATCCTCTATTGATATATCCAAAGTTTTAGCAAAGCCAGATGACAATACGCTAATTTATATCTGTGGACCAGCAGGATTTAATAATTGGATAAAGCAAGAGGGCTTAAATCTGGGTTGGGAATTAGACCAAATTAAAGAAGAGTTGTTTTCAATTGACCATTCTGTTTCAACAGATACAAAGCCTTTTGAAGTTGTATTGAATAAAAGTGGAAAAACCATTTCAGTTGACAAAGACGACACAATTATTGATGCTCTTCTTTTGAATAATATTAAAGTAGATTATACCTGTCTTCAAGGAACTTGTGGTACTTGCATTACGCCTGTGATTGAAGGTGATATTGACCATAGAGATGCGATATTAAGTGATACCGAAAAAATGCTTGGTAATAAAATATGTCTTTGTGTTTCCAGAGCGAAAAATGATAAAATTGTATTGGATTTATAAAATATTCGACTTCACGGTTAACAGTGGATGGCAGACGATTTTTATAATGGATTTGGTGATTGTGCGTTTGGGACAGATTTATCAGACGTTTACTTACACTTAGAGAGCCAAACTATCAATTAGCAAACCATCAAAATATTATTATGAAAAACCTACTTCGATTCCTTTTATTCCTTTTCTGTATAGTGGTTCTAGCCTTGGGCTTCTTCTATTTACGTGCCAATGAACGACTACAACCAATATTATCAGCAGAAATTCCTCTAGTAAGTCAAGAAAGGGAAGCGAAAGTATTATCTGCTTTCTTTGGTTTAGACAATGAGCTTCCCCTAGCAGCAATAGGTCTTTCTTGGAAAGCACCAGGCAAGGACGGAATGCCTCTTGTTTTTTCGCATGAACTAAATCCAACTACTATAAACGCTAGTGATTTTAAAATTAAAACAGCTAAAGGAAATTTACTCGACGTGGATGTAGCCACCTTGCGTCCTGCTATAGAAGCTTTTGAATTAAGAACCGTTTTATTGATTGGTGAGTTTGGCAACTATCCCGAAGATGAACCAGTAGAAGTATCCGTTATTGGAGATGTATTAACCCGAAGTGGACAAAATTTTAAGGGTCAAAAAGTAAGCGTTACCTCTTTGGAGAAAGGCCCTTTTCTGAGTTATGCGGAATATTTTAAATTAGAAAATACCTATCCTTATGTTGCAGTCGGAAGAGGCTGTGATTGTCCAAAGAAAAATACAAAGATGGTGGTCAGAACCGTTTGGGCAGGAGGGGTTAGAGCGGTAAATGGTGAAGAATTGGGAACGAAGGAATTGCAAAATTTTAAGGTACAGATGCAAATAGGAAAAGATACTTTATCGGTGCATCCTTTTCAAATAGCAGACCTTTC
>CAYLSF010000301.1:0-7467 GCA_964385675.1 uncultured Saprospiraceae bacterium | reverse complement strand
TAACAATTTTATTAATTACTCTTTTGCCTTTCTCAATAATTCAACTGCTTTAGCAATGCATATTCTTGACCTATCAAATTCAGAATAAGTTACATTTGCTATTTCTGAGACCTGTTCCCAATTTATTGTGTGAGGCTCTGTTTTAGGACCAAGTTTAAAAACAACATATTTAGGTTTAGATTTAAACCCTAAGTCTTTATATAAAAGATTTGCCCAAATTATACCTATCTTCTTAGTCCTTTCAATTTGTGGACTACTAAATTTTTGAGTAAACTTTGCTTCACAAATTAGCATAAAATCATCAATCGTAATTAATAAATCTGGTTTTACATTAAATAATTCTTGTACTATTTCATAAACAGTTGATTCTTCTTTAGTTAGTTTGATATTTAAGTTCTTAGCCTTATAACTGATTTGTTTAGGGTGTGTTTTCTCTGGGTTATTAAGTGGAGATTTAAGCATAGAATATAATCTGCACTCAGTAATGGATTCTTGTTTCATGACCTCCTTAACGATATTATCTAAAAATTCATTTACGTCTGATTTCTCCTTTTTATTGTTATAATATGCATCTCTAATAATAGCAACTTCACTATAAATTCCAATATTGGTAAAATTTATAGCTTCAAATTCTTTTCTCCATTTTCTTTCTCCATTTTCAAAAATTATTTTAACAAAACTACCTAATGGACTATTCTTGCCTAAGTGTAAATTTTCATGAAGTAATCTAAAAAGATGAGAGCATAATGCTCTTTCTTCTCGATTATAATCATCATAGTTATTTTGTGTTTTCATATTAATTTGATTACTGATTTACTAAATATCTAGAGTAATTCATAACTCTAAACTTCTCAAAACCTCCCCCAAATACCCCTTCAAAGACATCTCCCGCCCAGCATAATCACAATTGACCTGAAACGCAAAAGCCTGATTCGTTTTAGGAAAATAAGCGATTAAAGTATTGTAGCCGGGCATTAAGCCACCATGACCATAAGCGACTTGATTATTGATGGTATAAATAAAACTACCCATTCCGTAAGAATCGCTACCGCTCATCACATTTTTTCCATGCGGATTAATGGTGGTCATTTTTGTTTTAAAGGAGGAAGGAATAATATCGCTGGTATAATATAGTTTTGTCCATTTCGCCAAGTCCGCAGTAGTAGAAACCATACCACCGCCTGTCCATTCAAACTGTGGGTGGGCAAAATATAATCCCTCTGAATTTATCACTTGATTAGGAATTTGGAAAAAAGCGGGCAATTCAGAATAGCCCATCGCTAAGCGGTTGATATCCCTAGAGTCTGATAATTGTGTGTCATTCAGATTGTAGGGTTGTAATATTCTGGCATGTATGATATCGGCATATTTTTGATTTAAAACCGTCTCTATTAAAAGCCCAAGTAGAATATAATTTGTATCAGAATATGCCCAACTTTCTCCTGCTTTATGCAGTGTAGTGTGATCAAAAATATGATACAATTGATCCTCATAAGTCCATATTTTATTGGGGTTTTTAGCTAGTGTTTCCCATACCGCAGGTTTTAATACCCATCTTGGCAATCCTGACGTATGACTTAGCAGCATTTCGATTGTTATGTCATTGATATTCGGTAATCGCTGTAACCATTTATATTTTGGAAGATGTTGTAAGACTTTATCCTCTAAGTTGAATTTTCCTTCTTCTACCAATTGTAGTACAATCGCTGCCACATAAGTTTTCCCTACACTACCCGAAAACATTTTATGTGTTGTTTGAAGTGAGGTTTGCGTTTTAGTATTTTCATAACCCGCAGCAAAATCATATTGATTGCCTAAAGAGTCAATATAGGAAAAGTTAATACCTGGTATTTTATTTTTAGCCACTAAATCATTGAGCGTTTTTTGAATCGATGCTTGTTGGCTTTTTGATAATTTTTGGCTGGCGTTACAAGCTGTAAATAGCAACAATACTATTAGAATTGGTATTCTCATATTTTTAGTTTTGGTGATTTTAAGGAATGATGATTGGTTTAAATTTTATCATTTTATCATTGAGACAAATATACCGATTCTATTTAAAAATAGACTTGGAGGTCTAGCCCTATTCTGGCTCACATTATTTTAGGTACTTTTGTATTAAAACACGCACTTGATGATTAAAATTGAATCATGAAAGATAAACTCAAAACCATATTAAGCACTTTAAACTTCCTAACACCTACCGAAATAGCAGATGGTTTAGCTTGTTTTCAATCCAAGACGATTCAAAAAAACGAAACCCTCTTAGCCGCAGGTAAAGTCTGTAATTGGATTGCTTTTGTAGATTCAGGTATTTTGAGAAACTGTTATATCTCCAGCAAAGGCGAAGAAGTGACCTACTGTCTGACGTTTCCCAATACGTTTATTACTGCTTACTCCTCTTTCATCACAGGAAAAGAGACTTTTGAAAATATCCATGCGATAACGGATGCTGAAATTCTGGTCATTCATAAACAGCAGTATTTAGACCTAATACATTCTAGTACAAATTGGCTACACTTTTCAAAAATCTTTGCCGAACAGTCCTATATCCTTATGGAAAATCGCCTACTCGCTTTACAAATGGAATCGGCTGAAAAACGATATGCCGACCTCATCCAAAAACACCCCGAATACTTTCAACAAATTCCTTTAAAATATCTAGCTTCCTATTTGGGCATTACCCAACGACATCTTAGTCGATTACGAAAGCAGCTCAAATAAATTTCTTCCTCCTTCTTTTTTGGACATTTGTCCTTTTTCGGTTGGTTAGGATACGATACTTTTGCATGATAAATCCAAGGATTAAACCTCGGAGGTTTCAAAAACCTCCGAGGTTTGATGCAAACGATAAATCATGGATCAAAAGAAAATTCTTATTATCAACGGACATCCCGATAAAAAAAGCTTTAATTATGCCTTATCCAAAGCCTATCAAAAAGGAGTGAGGCACTCCAATGCAACTATTGATGTCATTAATATTGGAGCATTAGATTTCAACCCTAATCTCCAATTTGGTTATCGAAAGCGAACTGAATTAGAACCTGATTTATTAGATGCCATTGACAAAATAAAAGCTGCTGACCATCTTGTGTGGATTTTTCCAATGTGGTGGTATGGTTATCCTGCTTTAATGAAGGGGTTTATTGATAGGACATTCTTACCAGGTATCACTTTTGAATATGTAGAAGGCTCACCATTTCCCAAGCAATTATTAAGAGGAAAAACAGGGAGAATTATTGTAACCGCCGATACCCCCAAATGGTATAATGACTTAGTTTTTAGAAACCCAGCAATTAATCAATTGAAGAAAGGAACACTACAGTTTTGTGGTATCAAACCTGTGAAAGTCACTTATATTACGCCCATAAAAGACTCTAGTGATGAATTTAGGCACAAATGGTTAGCGAAAGTGGAAAAATTAGGACAGTTGAATAAATGATAAACGTAATTATTTAATAAGAAGTCAGAGGTCAGATCATTTCATTGTCAGAAGTCAGAAAAAGAATTTTTACGATAAAAATGTCCGATTGCTGAATAATATGATTTAATACAACACCAACTGCGTACAAGAAAACACCGCAATTTTCTTTTGAGTTGTGGTATGTTTAACAATAACTCGCCAAACGTGAGTGGTACGTCCTAAATGTTCTGCGGTACATTCACATTCGATAAAACCCTCTCTTGCCGCTTTTAAAAAATTACTTTTTAACTCTAAAGTCGTAAATGATTGACCATTTTCGGGTAAATGTGCCACAGTCGCATATCCTGCAACCGTATCGGCAAAGGTGACGATACTGCCTGCATGCAAAAAGCCATTCGGAGCAAAAAACTCCTTCTTGACTTCCATTGTAGCGGTCATCTTTCCTTGCTCTATGTGTGTAATCGCTATTCCTAGCAATTCAGGAAAATGTCCTTTGCTTAGATTATTGAAATGTGTCGTGTCTAATGTTGGATTGTACGTCATTCTTCTATGGTTAAATGATATAATGAAGCAAAGATAAGTCAAGAGACCATACCTCGTTATATTTTGATACAATTCATTATAAAATCCGACCTATTGATTCTAAATCATTAAGTCGGATTTCAAATTAAAAATTACGAGCTAAAAAAATACCCCAGTTTTGCTGAAGGCTAGTAAAAGAACGCTCAACCCCTAACAATTCTACCCCTAATCCAAATTGCCAATGATTGATTTCAACACCTTCTTTTAAAATTCCCTGACTGAACCGATAACTATCATTATATCCCAAGGAACTAATCCACTCAAAGCGATTAAACCAGCGCCATTTTTCTGATAATTTCGGAGTAAATTGAGCAATTATAGATTTAGACATATTCTTAAATAGAAAGGGTTTTCATTTATTGAAATATAAATGAAAACCCTTATCGTTTAAATCTCTACTGTTCCCAAATGACATTATCCTTATGCTCACAAAATGCTCTAAGTTTGTTCGCATATTTTTTGTGTACATTAAATCGCTTAATTTTCAAGGTAGGAGTCAATAATCCATTTTCAGCGGTAAATGGTTCTTTAGCAATCACTACAGTATTTACTCTAGTGTATTTTGCTAAATCTTTATTGACACCAAGCATGGTCTCCTCCAAACTCTTTTCTAATTCTGCTTTGGACTTTGCCGTACCGCCCTCAGAAGGAACAACAATCATCACGGGTTGAGGCATACCCAAACCCAATAAACACATTTGCTCAATATCGGAGTTTGGGCTGTATTTATGCTCAACTTTAGTTGGCACTATAAATTGTCCTTTTTCAGATTTATAAGTATCTTTTACACGTCCTGTAATGGATAAATATCCTTCTTTATTCAATTTACCCGCATCTCCTGAATGTAACCAACCGTCTCTAATTGTCTCTGCTGTTTTTTCAGGATCTTTGTAATAACCATTCATCAATACAGGCGATTTATATAAAATTTCACTGGTCTCTTTATCAATTTTAATTTCAAAACCATCATGTGCTTTTCCTACTGTGCCTGGCTTCATACCACCTACAGGGGCATAGGTACAATAGGCAAATCCTTCCGTTTGTCCATAAGCCTCACTTAATGGAATGCCTAGTTTTGTCCACCAAGACACATCATAGGCGGTCATAGGTGCTGCACCTGTGATACAAATTCTGGCATATTCTAACCCCAATGCACTTTTTAATTTCTTTTTAATAAAACCATTAACTAGTGGGATTTTGAATAGGGTATCTAATCTTTTCTGTGGCATTTTTGCTAAAATTCCTTGTTTGAACTTTGTCCAAATTCTAGGCACCGCAAAAAATAGAGTAGGTTTAGCATCTTTGAGATTTTGAGCAAAAGTCTCTAAACTTTCTACAAAAAACATTTCTGCTCCAAATCGGAAAGTCATAATCTCAATCGTGCGTTCTGCTAAGTGATTGAGGGGTAGATAAGAAAAGAAACGATGCTCCAATTTTTCATCCATCATAAACCAGTACGAAGTAGCGGGTAGATTAATGGATTTAACCAATTTATCATGTGTAAAAAATGCACCTTTGGGTGTACCTGTTGTTCCTGAAGTAAATATAATCGACCACATATCTTCCATTTTGGGGGTAGGATTCCCTTTCAATGGTGCTTCTGTCATTATGGTGTCCCAGTCTGTTCCAACGTCTATTTTAGGAAACCCTTTGTAGGCTGGAAATTTTCCAATTTTTATCCCTTCTGGAATACCCGTTTTCATATCGTTCCACCCCTCAACTCTTCCGAACAACAATATATCTACATCTCCTAATTCAATCACTTCTTTCAATTGTTCTCCTTTCAAATTGGCATAAAACGGCACACTAATGAACCCTGCCATCATTGTTGCCAAGTCTGCAATAATCCACTCTCGACAGTTTTTAGATACAATACTGACATGTGCTTTATCCTTTGAGGTTTGTTTTTTGAGCCAAGTGGCTAATCGTCTAGCTTTATCACCCACTTCTGCCCAAGTATAGGTTTCCCAAGTATCGCCAAAAGGCTGATGTAAAAAAGGACGGTTTGCTCTTTCTTTTTCATAACCGTAGAAATATTCTATCAATGATTTTTTCATAACTCTATTCGTTTTAATTGGTTTTTGTTAATTGTAAAATTGATGGTAAGTAAGTGCTTGGACACAATTAACTTGAATTTAATTTAGGATTCTTTTTATCTCCTATTTCGTTAAAAATACTCGTGATAGCTACGGCTATCCCTGTGTTTTTTGCCTCATATTAGATCAAAATAACCGCTAAATTTTAAATCAACTTATTTATGTCCTAGCACTTACTTATAAATGATTAATTATCAGTTATCACGAGTAAGCCTTCTTATAAGAAACACCATCTAAAGTCATTTTTGAAATGATTTCTCGCATGATTTCACTTGTTCCACCAGCGATAGTGCCTGGCCTTACATCTCTATACACTTGTGCAATTTGATACTCTTCCATATAACCTGCACCACCAAACATTTGAAGGCATTCAGTTGCTACTTTTGTGGCCAATTCAGCAGTATAGAGTTTACACATTGAGCATTCTTTAACCGCAAAAATTCCATTTTCTATTTTCCAAGACGTGCTATACACCAACTGACGGGCAGCTTCTAATGCTGTTTCTAAATCTGCTAATCGGTGTCTCAATGCCTGATATTTGATAATGGGTCTTCCAAATGCCTCTCTCTCGTGCATATACCGTTTCGTGAGATCTAAGGTCGCTTGCATCATACCAATATTGGCAATCCCAGCAATCAATCGCTCTGTTTGTAAACTATCTGCAATCAAATAAAAACCTTTACCTTCTTCTCCGAGTAGGTTTTCTTTAGGCACTTTTACATTATCCAAAAATATCTCCGCAGTGTCGGAAGCATGCATACCCATTTTATCCAACTTAGTCCGAGATATACCTTCGCTTTCTAAGTCAACCAAAATCAACGAAAGTCCTTTTTCCGTATTGCAACATAAGGTCATAAAATCCCCATAAAACCCATTGGAAATATATATTTTTGAGCCACTGATTTCGTAATGATCCCCTTTGTCCTTAGCAAAGGTTTTTAACCCTCGTACATCCGAACCAACATGCGGTTCACTCATGCCTAGGCAAGCGATTTTTTTACCCGCAATAGCTGGAACTAAATATTTTTCTTTCTGTATGGGCGTTCCCGCTCTCGATAAATGATTGGTTGCCATATACTGATGAACGGTAATCGCAGTTGTAAAACCAGCATTGAGGGCTGCCCCCAATTCTTCACAAAACACAACGGTCGTAAACCAATCTGCTTCCATTCCACCGTATTTCTCTTCGTGATCCAATCCTAGAAAGCCCATTTCTCCCATTTTTTCCCAAGCCCATCGAGGAATTTCTCTCTTTTGTTCCCATTCTTTGAAGTAAGGAACGATTTCTTTTCTTAAAAAATCCCTCAGTGACTGTCGAAAAAGTTCATGTTCCTCAGTAAAATATTGTGATTTCATTTTTTAATG
>CAYLSF010000300.1:4583-7482 GCA_964385675.1 uncultured Saprospiraceae bacterium | reverse complement strand
CTTCTCTATATAATACCAACAATCATCTAATTTATCTATAAAAGGCTCAAACTGTAGTTTTGGGTGCAGTTTTTCCAACTGAAATTGCCTTTCAATAGATTGTTTTACAGATTGTTGTTTCAAATTCATTAAACTTCATTTTAAGTAGGGTTAAAATTACACATAAAGTAATTAGATATGAAACATTTTGGTTTGAATTACTTTTCTACAAAAAATAATAGCTAAAAACACATTAAAATTTTAACAAATACAGGTTTGGCGTAAATTTTGAACATATATACAGAATTTATTATTTGTTTTGCAAAACTAATAAACATGAAAAGAATTCAAAATTTTCAAGAAAAGCGTATCAGTATTCAACAAAGTAATTCTATTAAAGGTGGGGTTAGAGAGTTTCTAAAAATGGGAACTGGAAAACCTGCTAATCATGCACGTTATCGAAAAGCTGTGAGAGAGGCTCAAAACATCATGTTGGTACAACTGCATGATGGTTATTACTTCTGCATCGACTGGTAAACACAAAAGCGGAAATTCTAATTTCCAACATTTTAAAAATGACTTGTTTTCTTTAGGAAGGCAAGTCATTTGTTTTTTTATACCTAGCTTTGTAGATATTTGAACTAATTACCAACTTAATTTTAACATGCAACCACAATACACATTTCTACAAAAATTATTGGCATTTAGTGTTCATGTATTCACATCTTTGGGGATCGTTGTTGGCTTCATGGCTATTTTAGCAATAGATGAAGAACGTTTTATAGATGCCTTGTTGCTATTATTTATAACCCTGATTATTGATGGCATTGATGGTACTTTTGCAAGGATGTTTAAGACAAACGAAGTCTTACCTAATTACGACGGTAAAATGATTGACTACGTTATTGATTTTGCGACTTATGCTATCATTCCTGCTTATTTTATCTATTCTGCTCATATTGATGGTATCTATTTACTTCCAGAAAATTTAAGATTCTGGGGGGCAGCTATTATCTTATTGGTATCAGCATTATACTATGGTAAAGAAGGTATGGTTAGCACTGACTATTATTTTGTAGGATTTCCTGTGATGTGGAATATGGTCGCGTTCTATATGTTTCTAGTATTTGATTTCTCACCTTTAGTTAATTTTATAGCAATCGTTGGTTTTGCCATTGCTCATTTTATTCCCCTCAAATTTATGTATCCTAGTAGAACGCCTAAATTCAAAGGACTAAATATAGTCATCACTATTCTATTCATAGTATCTAACATTTTAATCATTTGGCTTCATCCAACAGTTTATCCAATATTAATTTACATATCTTGGTTTACACTCTCTTACTATGGAATAATGGCTGTTTACCACACTTACTTTGATGAAGAAACTAAAAATATTTAACTATAATTAGCATAAATTAAAGGAGACGAGTAAGCAAAAAAAATTATTTTTGCGTTTCTTCTTAGATAAGAAGAGTTTAACTAGTGAACGATGTAATATAAACTACTGACTGTCAGTATTTATAACTACTAAATCAAAATAATTTAAAAATGTACCGACAATATTGGATGGGATTATTTTGTACTGTATTATTTATTTTTGGAAGCGGATGCAGTCAATATGAATTTGGGCCTCAATTTACACTTCGTTCTAAAGAAAATCGACTTACGAATAGCTGGGCCTATTCACAAGTTTATAAAAACGGACTCAATATTTTAGGTGGTTCGGCGGGGAGTTCAGTGATCTATTCCAAAAGTTCTATTGGGTTACAAAATAATGGTCGTTTCTCTACTCTAGTTGTTGGTACAGACAGCGCAGGCGTAGAAGAAACGTATAATTTTGATGGTTCATGGCGTTTGGTTGAAGACGATGCTAAACTCAATCTTATATTTGATACAATCGTACCTTATTTCGGAAAAGAGCAATTATATACAATTACGAAGTTAGGTTCAGATGATTTATGGTATGAGCAAAAAGAGGGGTTAGACCTAATCGAATATAGATTAATACCTAATTAATCGACAATCGACAATCGACAATCGACAATCGAATTTAGAGAAAACTATCTACAAGTGAAACAATTTTTTAGTTCCACAGTATCTCGCTAATTATTTGTGATTTGTGATTTAAAATTCAACAACTTATGGGTAAGAAAAGTAAGAAAAATAGGAAAGGGATTGTGTTTTCGACAGATCCTGATTATGACTATGATTATTTTGAGGATGAGGAACAAGATACCTTACCTCCTCAACAACAGCAATTACGTATTCTTTTAGACCGAAAGCGACGTAAAGGAAAAGCTGTAACTCTTATCACAGGTTTTGTGGGAGCACAAGATGATCTTGCGGCTTTGGGTAAAATCTTAAAGTCAAAATGTGGTGTTGGAGGGTCTACCAAAGATGGTGAAATAATTATTCAGGGTGATCATAGAGATAAGGCATTAAAATTGCTATTAGAAATGGGGTATAAAGCTAAAAAATCAGGAGGATAATGCATCTTTTCTAAATCCTCCTTTAAAAAACGAATATGAAACAATTAACAAAAGTTTTATTAGGAGGATGTTTGTGGTTAATCTCGTTTTCGGTTATAGCACAACCCAATACAGAATTAGCCAGTTGGAAAGGGCCTTCTCAATACAGAGAAGCAGAACCTAAAATAGCTGAGCTTATCGTCGATTTAGAAAAAAATCCATTAAGAGATTACCAAAAGCGCAAAATCTCTAATTATATTTTAAATTGGTTAGTTGGTGTTCCCTATCTACGCATCAACATTCAAGATGAATTATTTTTAAAAATTAGAAATGATAAGTCTTACAAATATGGCGATTTCTTAGCGAATGGATTATTATTTGGTGAAGGATTATACTACATTGAAAATCAAGGACGTAGAAACAGAATAGCAGCTTATAGGCGAGGTGTT
>CAYLSF010000300.1:0-4567 GCA_964385675.1 uncultured Saprospiraceae bacterium | reverse complement strand
TACTTAATAACAATGTATGAAAAACTGAAAGCCTATGATAATTCTACCAAATGTAAAATCGTAGAAGATTTTATCAAATTAAGAAACAAAAATCAGTTGGATTTATTCCTTCGAATTCAACGGGCTGAGGAAAATTAAATTCCAGTTTTAAAGCGTTCCAAATTCCATTCTAAAAGTATTTAGGATGGAATTTATTATTTACAGGCTTTTATCATCCTATCTCTACCATTCATATCTTGCTCTAAATCAATATTTTGAAATTCCCTTTCCTCTAGTAATGCGACTACATCATTTCCTAAAAATTCATTAATTTCAAAATATAGATAGCCATCATCATTCAAATGCTTCAACGCAAAATCAGCAATCGTTTCATAAAAAATCAATGGAGAATCATTCTCTACAAACAAAGCTAAATCCGGTTCATGTTTAAGTACATTATCCTCCATTAATGCTTTTTCTTTTAATGGAATATAAGGTGGATTACTAACGATTATATTGTATTTATCCAATCGCTGCTGTTCTGTTTTATTCAAAATATCGCATTGTATAAACTGAACATCTACGCCAATATTTTTGGCGTTAAACTTGGCAATATTCAATGCTCTCTCACTTATATCAATAGCTGAAACGTGATTGGTTGGCATTAAATGTTTCAACGTAATTGGAATACAACCACTTCCTGTTCCTATGTCTAAAATTTTTAAGCCTAACTGTTTTTTATGGTTTTGATATATCCAATATACTAATTCCTCTGTCTCTGGTCTAGGAATCAATACATTGGAATCGACTTTAAATTTTAAACTATAAAAATCTGCCTCTCCCACTACATATTGCCAAGGTTCAGCCTCGATTAAACGAGGAATAAATTTTTCTAACTGTGGTTGAAATTTAAACGGTGATGTTGATAAGGTATTTTTTATCTGAAAAGCATCCTCAAAAATATATTGAGCAATAGTTTGAGCCTCACGATGCTCATAAATCGTTTGTAATTGCTGTATCAAATGACGATAGGATTGTTGAATTGTCATTTTTAATTTTTAATTATTATCCCGATAGCTATCGGGAGTTAACTGTTAGTTATTAATTTTACACTCAATATTTTATTCAGTATTCCCGACTTTTTAAGTACGGGATTTCGTTATCACTCAACCAGTAACAAACCACAACATACATTATTATGGAACAATACATGCGCCGCTGTTTTGAATTAGCAAAGTTAGGATTAGGAAATATAAAAACCAATCCTTCGGTAGGTTGTGTTATTGTTCATGATGGAAAAATTATAGGCGAAGGCTATCACAAAAAATATGGAGAAGCTCATGCAGAGGTCAATGCAGTAAATAGTGTCCCTGAATCACTAAAACACTTATTACCAAAATCAGAAATGTATGTTACATTAGAACCCTGCTTTCATTATGGTAAAACACCACCATGTGTTAACCTTATTCTCCGCCATAAAATCCCTAAAGTTATTATAAGTTGTATTGACCCAAATCCAAAAGTGAGTGGTAGAAGTATTGAAAAATTAAGGTCAAATGGCGTAGAAGTTATCACTGGACTTTTAGAGAAGGAAGGTCGTTTTGTTACTCGACGATTTTTTACTAAAATTCAAAAAAAACGCCCCTACATTATCTTAAAATATGCCAAAAGTAGAGATGGTTTCTTAGGTAAACCCAACCAACAAATTTGGATTACAGGACCAATGGTCAAACGACTCGATCACCGTTGGCGACATGAAGAAATGGGGATTTTAGTAGGTACGAATACCGCTTTAGTAGATGATCCTCAATTGACGAATCGACTTTGGACAGGTAATACCCCTATTAGAATGGTGATGGATAGACAAGGACGATTACCTAAAAATTTAAAATTATTGGATGACTCAACAGAAACTTTAGTTTTTATTGATAAGTCAATAGAGCGGAAGTCCACTAAAAATATCATTTATCATCCTATTGATTTTAGTAAAAATAGTTTACAACAAGCGTTACAAATCATGTACGAGCGAAGGATTATGTCTGTCGTAGTAGAAGGAGGGGCTTTATTACTCAATAGTTTCATCAAACAAGGTTTATGGGATGAGGCTAGAGTTTTGGAAGGTTCCGTCAATTTAGGTTCAGGCTTAGTAGCTCCCACCCTCAATGAGATAGAACCGCAATCCATTCATCAGGTCGGGAAAGATAAATTGTACCTGTATTATAAAGATTTTTAGTAACTATAAAACAGATTAGGGAAAAGGGATATAAGCGTGTTTTTCTTATATTATTGGCTGTATTAATACATAAGTTTATAACTTTCATTTCGTTCTTCTCTGTTCTCCATTCTCGATTCTCTATTCTAAATAGTTATGATTTTTAGTAATTCTCTAGTTTATTTTTAAACACGTCCATATTCAACGGTACTTTGTTTTGCATTTAAGGGTTAAATCATTTAATTTACGAACTTATTAACGGATTTATTCCTACAACTGATTGAATATCACAGCTAATGAATAACGAATACCGACAAATTTCTGATACAGAACACCTATTTCGCTCTTGTAGTGTCATGCTCAAACATGCTCTTGATAATGGTTATGATGTGCCTGCTGCTTTGGTTAATGACTTTTATGCCATCAGTTCACGTCATCCTAAATTAACACCACTAAAAATTAATCATAAACAGATGTTGAGTACATCTGAGCCTTTTCATTTTTCAGATCAAGAGATTCGAGTATTATCTAGTGTTCATAGCACTCTAGTTCGGGTTATTTCTCCTGCAAAACCTTACACACTTTTACTACTCAATGCAGACTCTCAAAGCAATGGAAGTTGGCAGGTGTTCGGATCAGTCCCCTTACTACGAAGATTATTAGGGGCTTCTGCTATTTGTATCATTGCAATGATTTTCTTCGGTGGATTCAGTAATATGCAGCAATATGAGCAGCAATTATTCGATTTAAGAGGAATTCAATTACTACTAAATTTTGGATTCTTGTTAGCTGCTGCTGGCTTAGGAGCTTCATTTTCTGGTTTATTCAAGGCAAGGGCTTATGTCAGTAATTATACGTATGACGCTCAGTATGAAGATACCTATTGGACGGAATTTGCATTAGGATTAATTGCAGGAATTATTCTAGCTGAGATTGTAGATGTTAGTAGTTTTTCTACTACAGGAATTAAAGTAGGAAGTAAAGTTACCTTAGCTATGTTGGGCGGATTTTCGGGTATGGTGGTTTATCGCTTACTGAATAGAGTCGTCTATGCCTTAGAAGCCTTAGTGAGAGAGCGTACAGAAGATAAGTTCAGTGCGGATTTACGTCAGATGGAAGCCAAATCCAATGAAAAAATAGCGGTAACTCGTACTAACATAGCAAGAGAAATCACAAAAATCCAATCTGACTTATCCTATAAAACCTTAACGAAAGATGAAGTGAGTCATCGTTTAGAAGGGTTAGTCGATGGATTAGTATTTGATGATTATCAATCTCCTAATGATAAGCGAAAAGTAGTTGTACCCAAAACAATGGAGGAAGAGCAAGAAATTGATTATACGAATTTAGATAGTCCTGAACATGATGGTGATGAATATTTAAATCTTTAGGTCATTTAGCTTGGCAGATTAAGTATCTGCCAAGCTAAACCTTTTTAACTTCCTATTCACTTTCCATTCGGTCAAACAACTGATTATTCAATAGCCGTTTAATAAAATCCTTATCCTTATATTTCTTGTCAGAAGAACCAATTCTGAATTTTCGACCTTCAATTTCAAAGGTTGCCAATTTAGCTTTCTTCTTATCTTTTCCAATAGTAGTCTTTTGAACTTTCAATTGTTGAATAGCAGCGGTTAGCTGTACCTTAAAGTTATCAATACCATATACTTCTTCAATTAAAGGAAGTAACTCTTCTATCATTCTACCATAAAAGTTAACATTAGTAAAACCAGCCCACTCCGTTTTTCTGTAGAAAACATCTACATCTAATACTTTTTCTAGCATTACAAAAAGAGCTTCCTTATTATCTCCTTTTTCCATCCAAATCTTAGCATGACTTGATGCTATATAAACTGATCTTTTTTCAAATGAGGTCGCACTAAATGTTTGATAAGGATGTGTGTCAATAGCTTTTTTAATATACTCTAGACTTTTTTCAAATTTGCCTTCCTCTCTATACAACCGACTTAACCTCAAACAAGCATTATGTTTATAATTCTTATACGGTTCCATAAATTCATCATTATCCTCAGAATCATTTAGATTAGAAGCAATAATTTTCAATAACCACTCTTCTGCTTTATCATTTTGCTTTAGTTCTTGATATACAATTGGAATATTATTAAAACAGTTTCCATAACAATCAACAGTATCCTCAAAGTTTTCTATCACGAGTGTCCAACAAAGAATAGCACTATCCAATTTTTCTTCTTCATAGTAGGCTATACCTAAACCCAATAATTCACAAGCACTAACAGTCTGACTTAATACATAATTAGAACATAAAAGAAAAGTAAAAATCAAGGTAATAAATCTTAATTTCATAATTTTATTGATTTAATGAGTTATCTAATTTCATGTAGAACGTTTAATATC
>CAYLSF010000299.1:0-7495 GCA_964385675.1 uncultured Saprospiraceae bacterium | reverse complement strand
CATCGTAAGTGTCATCACCTTTGAATGAAAAACTTGAGGGTTCGGTATAAACGCCTGCAATTCCCAACGCTGCTGTGATTTGATTAATATGCTTTAAACAGATACTTTCAAAGGCGTAACCTGTCCACCTTTTGAATTGTTGCGTTTGACTTAACGCTTGCCAAAGTCCTGCAATGTTGAGTTTTTGTTTTTCTATAAAATTGATATAAAACAAAGAATATTCATCGGTTAAGCGATAAAGCATCTCTTTTTTACGCTTTCCAAAATGATAATAAGCAGTAATAAAACCCGAATAATCAAGTTCGCTAAGCACTTTGGTCAAGCCTCCACCATTTGATAATTTAGTGGCTTTAATAATTTCAGACCTTGTCAAACCTTTCCATTTTATTGCTAATGCTCGAATGACTTTGATATGATTTTCTGATTTTTCAAATAAGGCAGGATATAGATTGATAAACTCATCGGTTAATAATCCATCATTTGTAAAACAAATTTCTTCAATATTTTGTATCGCTCCTTTTCCTTTTTTAATCTCTTTCAAATAATGTGGAATACCACCCATTGCCATATAAATTAAAATGGTTTCGTAGCGATTTAGGCGTATATTTTTACTTTTAAAATAAGTTTCCGTTTCGGCAAGATTAAATGGTTGCAACGTGATACGGCGAGTAATTCGATTGTGCAAACCACCTTTATCTCTAATAACTTTTTCGATTATCCACGAAGCCGCAGAACCCGATATGACGATTAAAATATTATTTTTAGAAGCCCAATTATTCCAAAAAAAACCAAATGCCCTAAGAAAACCTGAACGCCGTGTGGCTAGCCACGGCAATTCATCAAAGAAAATAATTCGTTTTTTAGGTGTTTTCTCTTTACCTAAAACAGTGATAAGTTGCAAAAAAGCATCTAACCACTTTTTAGGCGGTTTGAGTTGTATTGAATTATCAGCATATTGTTGGACGTAATAGAAAAAGGCGGTTAATTGTTCCTCAAAATTTGCATTCTGCACACCTGTAAATTCCAAATCAATTTGCCCCTTATAAACAGAGCGAATTAAAAAAGTTTGCCAACTCTTCGTCTTCCTATAATTGCCACCATTTCCGAACTATCAGAAACTAAGGCTTCTTTTAAAATAGTTTGCTCTTTCTCCCTACCAATAAGTTGCTCCATCAAATTTCTATTTATAAGTCGCTTAATCTTCTAAAAATATAACGATTAAGCGACTTACAAAAGTAATTGCTCAATTATATTTTGCTTTGTAAACTGTGTCGATTTACAAAACCGAGACGGTTTACATCTTTTTAGTCTCTAAAACTCAAAACTTACACTTTTCGTAGTAAGTTTGCAGTCCTACCGATAAAACTTCAAATGTCAAATTTTACAAGTAGTACAATTACAACTACTCAAACTCTATTTTGAAAAATAATTGAACAATATGAAACCAGCAGTATTTTTAATTCTTGCGGTCGTAATTATTGGTTTAGGCGTATTTTATTATTTAAGAAATGCCAATAAATCAAAATCTAGTGAAGTTGGTGATATTCAAGCCTTTCCTCGTCCAAATGTGCCAGATTGGCATAAAAATGCTACGATTTATGAGGTAAATCTGAGGCATTTTACCCCCGAAGGCACATTTAAAGCCTTTGAAGCACATTTGCCTCGGTTAAAGAAAATGGGGATTGATATTTTATGGTTAATGCCGATTCATCCTGTAAGTCTGAAAAATAGAAAAGGAGCATTGGGAAGCCCTTATGCCGTAGGCGATTATTATGATGTAAATCCTGATTTTGGTACAATGGAGGATTTTAAACATTTGTTGAAATCTATCCATGATTTAGGAATGTACTGTATAATTGATTGGGTGCCGAATCACTCTGGCTGGGATAATCCTTGGATTACGGAACATCCTGATTGGTACACCAAAGATAAGGATGGCAATATTACCGACCCGATTAATAAAGACACTGGAGAATCATGGGGCTGGACAGATGTGGCAGATTTAAATTATGATAATCCCGAAATGCGTCAGGGGATGATTGATGCAATGGCATTCTGGATACGAGATATTGGTATTGATGGATTTAGAGTGGATGTGGCACATGGCGTACCTGTAGATTTTTGGGTGGATTGCACCAATGCTTTGTACGCTATCAAACCCACCTTTATGCTGGCAGAAGCAGAGATTCCTGCCTTATTGAATAGTGGTTCGTTTGTGGTGGATTATGGTTGGGAAATGCATCATATTTTAAATGAACTCGCCAAATCAAAAGGAGCAAATCGAGCGGCAGCGAAAAAATTGGTACAAGGAAACTTGGTAGAAGGTCAAGAAGAAACGAAAGAAGCACCTAAAACGGCGTTAGATATAGACCGAGTCTTAGCCAAAAAAGCAGCCGTTTATCATAAAGGATATCACATGCAGTTTACTTCAAATCATGATGAAAACTCTTGGGCAGGCACGGAATTTCAACGTATGGGTGATGGTCATAAAGCTTTTGCGGTTTTGACGGCTACTTTTGATGGAATGCCTTTGATTTATACAGGGATGGAGTCTGCTATGGATAAGCAATTGAAATTTTTTGAAAAAGACGAAGTACCGTGGGGCAATTACGAATATGCCAATTTTTACCAAACGCTTTTTGATTTAAAACATCAAAATAAAGCCCTTTGGAATGGGGAATATGGTGGCAAGTTGGTGAAAATCCCGACGGGGCAAGATGAGGATGTGTATGCTTTCATTCGAGAAAAAGAAGGCGATAGGGTAGTGGTGATTATCAATCTCTCAGGTAAGGAACAAAATATAACCTTGCAAGGTGAGCATTTTGAAGGAACTTATACGGAGTTGTTTTCTAAAGAAGAAATGACTTTGACAAATGGCTTGAAACAGAAATTAGGGGCTTGGGAATATTTTGTCTTACATAATTAGTACAGTTGACAATTAGTAGTGGTTAATTCGAGTAAATAGAAAATATGATAAAGCCACGAATGTACTAATATTAGTGCATTCGTGGCTAAAGAATAGAGATTAACTTAATCCGCCTGTGTAGAATACTTTAAGGGTACGAACAATACGAGGGTGATTAGTTTTGATAATTTTTTCGATGAAGTCTTCATTAGAAACGTTATTAAAACCAGCCATTTCTTTAAATTTTTCAATACCAATCACTTCAAATCCCATTGACCAGTCTTTAAACGTACGTTCTTCTGTTTTACCCGCAAATATTCTTAAAATTTCATCATGACGAGGGTCGTCTTTAATGATATTAAAAAGTCCTTCTACGCTTTCTTTTGACCCTTCTATAATTTGGAGAAAACATCTATCTAAATATAATAGAATACCCGTAATTCCTCTTTTTTGATTTCGTTGACGAAATTTAACGAGCATTTTTTCCATCTCTTCTACCGATAGTCGTTCTGTGCTATTGCTAAAATATGCTAAATGATAAACCATTTTCCAGTAATTGTGGATCCCGATAGTTATCGGGAATAATATTGGTGAATCCAAAATCAATGTTATAACAAATATAATGTATTTTTATATAAATTTGAGTCAATTGCTGTTCTAGTTGTATGGTCATACAGATTGATTTCATATCAACAATCACACAATCACACAATACACAATGTCTATCATTGAAAAAATATTATCACCTACTGCTCAGCAGTTTTTACAAGACAACCAAACACAAAATCCACACCGATTACTATTTAAAAAGGTGGAAGGGATAGATGTTAAGTTGATGGTGCAACAAATCATAGGTAAGCAAAAGTCGAAAAATAAATTACCACTTTGGTTTGAAAATGAACAAGTTATCTATCCTGCTAAGCTTTCTATGGAGCAGTGTTCTTCACAGGTGACGGCGGCTTATAAAGCGAATTTAGTAGAAGGTAATAGTGTAGTAGATTTGACAGGAGGGTTTGGTGTAGATAGTTACTTTTTGGCACAACGATTCCAAAAATTGGATTATGTAGAGCA
The DNA here is from genome assembly GCA_964385675.1 of uncultured Saprospiraceae bacterium. GTDB lineage: Bacteria > Bacteroidota > Bacteroidia > Chitinophagales > Saprospiraceae > CAYLSF01. Next base: position 3,519 of record CAYLSF010000299.1, on the reverse strand, counting down.
GCAAACGGAGCTTTTTCAAATTGCTCAACATAATTTTAAAGTATTAGGACAAGATAATGTTAGTTGCCATAATACGACCACATTAGATTTTGTTACCTCATTACAAACAACCGTCGATGGCTTTTACATCGATCCTGCAAGGCGAACGGATACGGATAAGAAAATATTTACCTTAGAAGAAAGCGAACCTAACATCCTAGAGTTAGCTCCAATTTTATTGCAAAAAGGAAGGTGGATTTTATTAAAAGCCTCACCGATGCTGGATATTCATTTAGCGATTCGTCAATTACCCCAAATTCAAAAAGTCTATGTTGTAGCCGTCCAGAATGAGTGTAAAGAATTATTGTTTTTACTATCTAATGAAACCATAGATTCTATTTCTATAGAATGTATTAATTTTCAACAAAATCAAGCTCCTCAAATATTTAAGCATTCAGTAAATGATGTCACTTATATAAACTATAGTTTACCTAAAAAATATATTTACGATCCCAATAAATCCATCATAAAAGCTGGATTATTTAATGCCGTTGCCGAATATTTTCAATTAGGAAAGCTACACGCGAATTCACATTTATACACTTCTAAAGAATACATTTCGGACTTCCCCGGTCGAATTTTTGAATTGAAAACGATCTTAAAACCTCAAAAAAAAGAATTAAAGCGATATTTGCTATCAGATAAAGTAAATTTAGCGACCCGAAACTTTCCCGCTACTGTAGCAGCATTACGAAAAAAATGGAAATTGAAAGATGGAGGTGATATTTATTTATTTGCTACTACGCTTATGAGTGAACAAAAAGTAGTATTAGATGTGCGCAAAATATAGATATTGAATGGATTCCTAAAAATAATGCTTTTTTATATAAAATACTGTCACAGAATATCAGAGTTTTATGGTGTATTGTATTTGTAATGCCCCTTATTTTATATTTGCTAATTATTGAAAAGATAATCGAATTACTTTTTGTTAGATTTGTGCATCTTTTAGGAATGTATATTTATGTTTGTCAACATTCCTTATCACGTAAAACTACTTTAAAATTCATCAATAGTGTCCACTGCATATCAATTTAAATCCCCTTATTTTCGGTATCTAGGCTACTTTGTCTGGAGCGTTTTGCTGACAATGGCAGTGTTATTCTATAAAGAGCGTTCTATTTTTATTGATAGTGCATTTCAGTTATTTGACCTCATCAATCAATCTTCCTTTTCCATTGCACAGTTTAGATTTACCAATGTCTTAACACAATTTTTACCACTAATAGCGGTAAAATTAGGTCTGTCCTTAAAATGGGTTATGATAGCGTATTCTATCAACTTCATTTTATTATTTGCCTTTATTTATTTCCTCATTGTAGAGGTATTTAAAAATGATTTTTTAGGATGGATTCAAATCTTATTTTTTACGCTGCTGGTACATGACGGCTTTTATTATGTAACGCCAGAGTTATACCAAGGCATTTCTTTGACATTACTTTTTTTTGCTGCTGTGTTACAAAACCCTAAGATTGGTGGTATTAAAATAAAATTAGGACTTTTTTTATTAGCTATTTGTATTGTGTTCGCACATAAACTGACAGCCGTCTTCTTTTTATTTATATGGATATTTTTCTTGTTGCATGATGGTGCTTTTCGACACTGTCGATATTTAGATATTATCTGTATATTTATTGTGTTAGCTGCACTACAAGGACAATTTTTTACGGGTTGGTATGATGCGATTAAGCAAGAAGATTTTTGGCGACACTTGAGGAGTTACTATCCAAACTACTGGGAACTCCCTTCTAATGCTAAATTTATTTATAAAATGGGTAAATACTACTATTTCTTACCTATTGGCTTTTTGAGTGTAGTAGCGTTGTATGGTGTTGCAATATTTAGAATGGGATGGATTCAGCATCCTTTCTTGAAATTGGGCTTAATGCTTTCTTGTGCTTTTTGCTATATATTCATGATACATGTGAGTTCGCCTAATACAGCATTTAGATTTTATGCTGAAATTAATTATTTGCCTTTGAGTTTATTATTTGCAATACCCTTATTATTTGATTTTTTGCCTAAAATCCCTAATGAAAAAATGTATTGGGTGCTAGGTGGTTTAGCTATTATTGTATTCCTAAGAATTAATGTAATTTATCACAATCATAATTATTTTACGAATCGCTTAGATTGGTTCAATGCTCAACTTGCTCAATGTGAGCAGTTTAATACCAATCGCTTAATTTTAAATGCCAATGAGACGGATAAAAAAGATTACACCATGGCATGGTCTTCTCCTTATGAATCTATCTTATTGTCAAGTTTAAATGAGACGAAGGAAAGTAAGACCCTATTGATTTCAAATGATAAAAAACATTATGCCGAACATCTTCAAGATAAAACTGTCTTTTTAACATGGTTTGAGCAAACGCCTGTAAACCAACTTAATAATACATATTTTCAACTTTCAAATAATAGTTATTACGTGATTAATCCTAGGTGATAGTTATAAAGATATTTTTTTAAAAAAAGCCTTGACTAATTCCAAAAGTCTCTGATGATGTTTATCCGCATCTACATATTTAGATATAATTTCTTCTAGCTGACCATTAGGAATATAATTGCTAATAACTTCTGCCATATTAAAAGGATGTAAAGGATCTTCCTGTGTGCCTATAACCAATGTTGGTATATCTATATGGCTTAATTGATTTAGAGAATCAATCGGTTTATCACCTATCATACGTTCTAAAATAATAGGAGAATGTTCCACTTGAATTCTTGTAAATTGATTTAAGGTGGAAGCTGCTGCTTTTTCACTAATACTTTTTAAATTCTTGAAAGAAGGCGTTAATTCAAAATCCGCCATTCCATCATTACGTTCGAGTGCTTGAACGACTTCTAACAGAATATTTAAATTAGCAGGATAAGCAGTTGCTAACCATGCAGGACGAACTAAAACTAACCCCTTAACACGTTCAGGATAACGAACAGCTATATTTAAAGCTACCGCACTTCCCATAGAAACGCCTCCAAATACGGCTTTTTCAACACCTAATTTATCCAATAATTCAATGAGGTCATCTGCATACCGATTGAAAGAAGGTTGTTTATCGGTATAAAATTGAGATAAACCATGTCCACTACTATCCATTCCAATAAGTTGGATATTTTGTAATGCGGTAAATAGGTTAATTTGACTTAAATCTCCTCCCAAACCGTGTTGATATACAAAAGGTAGTCCTGTTCCTTTATTAATAAAATTTAATCCGTTGTTCATGTCCTATATTTCTTTGATTAAGTTGATTGTGTTGATGACAAAAATAGTAAACAAAGCGATTTTTTAGTTAAAAATGGAATAAGATAACAATCAGAAATAGCGTAGTTTTTTACTTTTTATGCAAAAGTGATAAAATCCCTTCAAATCACTAATGCTTTACAAATTTGTTTTTGTTATAATAGCCTTTTTATCAGGTGATTATATATGATATTTAATCTTTTTGGATATGAAAGTTGGTATAAATTTTGGTATAGAAT
>CAYLSF010000298.1:0-7496 GCA_964385675.1 uncultured Saprospiraceae bacterium | reverse complement strand
TCCTTGTTATATTGATAACATTTGAATATTCAAATCTTCCATCAAAATCAACTTGCTTTAGGCGGTAGTAAAGACGTTTTATTAAAACGTCTTTACAGTCATGCATAAATTGGTAGGTTTGTGTTTCTGTTGTCGTTCCAGCACCTTGCACTTCTCCGATTTTCTGAAATTCGATTCCGTCCACTGACCATTCCACTTCAAAGTGTGAATTATTAATTTCTGTAACGGTTTGCCAATCTAATTGAACCGTATTTTCTTCCGTCAAAGTCGCTGTAAAATCTAATAGCTCAACAGGTAAAACAAACTCACCTTGAAACTCATACGCTCCAATGTCAATTGTTGAAGTATTGTAAAAACGGTTGATATATGCTAAATCTTTTGTTTGTGTGTTAGCTGAACTTCCACTTGTTGCATCTCCATTGTCAATGGCAGGAGAATTATTTAATAAAGCGTAATCATTATTCGCCGCATCAACAAAGTTTGGATTACCATCTAAATTGTTACTACCCGTATAATTTGATGGTAAAGTCACCGAACCCTCGGCCGTTCCGTCATCGTAAATACAATAGTTAATTGTTCCATTTGAGGGATTTACACTTGCTATCGGTGTGCTACCATTTGACCATAAAATACAGTTGGTAAACGTAGGGTTAGCCGCTCCAGATTGATTGCTACCATAAAAAACATCCCCACTTGTTGTTGCTGTATTATTAGAAAAAGTACAGTTAATCAATGTTGGACTTGCATCTCCAACGATGCCTTGACCATAGATTGCTCCACCCTCGCCTGTTGCTGAATTATTATAAAATAAACAATTGGTAATGGTCGATAAAGCGGCACCAAATGAACCTGCAATATATAATGCTCCGCCTGAACTCGCTGAATTATTTTCAAAAATACAGTTAGAAATCGTTGGGTTTGAAAACGAACCATGACCATTTATATAAATACCACCTCCAGCGGCTGCTTGACCTGTTCCATTAGCATTACCATTTCTAATTGTCAAACCATCAATTACAAAATTATTACTAATGTATGAATTGATGTAAAACGCATGATGATAGCCGTTAGCATCAATTATTGTTGGGTTTGCGGCATAATTTCGTTCTGAAAGTTCGGTTTCTGTTCCTGCAAATCCACCATAAATTTTGATGTTATTCATATTGAAATAAAAAGTTCTATCTCTTACAGTTGGCGTAACAACAGCTACTAATTCAACCGTTGGGACGTATGTTCCTGCTGCTATCCATATTTCTATGCCCTCACATTCATTATCCAAAGCAGATTGTAAATCGGTGTAGGCATCTGTCCATGAAGTTCCATCATTATTGCCACTTGCTGCATGATTGACATACATCCTTTTAGCTCGCTGTTTTTCATACGCTCCAATGTCAATGGTAGAACTGTTATAAAACCTTGTATTTCCTGCTAAATCTGAGGTTTGTGTATTCACCGAACTACCACTTGTATTATCTCCTGTATTGAGTGCAGGTGTGCAGATTTGTAAGGTAAAATCATCATTTGCTGCATCGGTAAACAAAGGATTACTATCCAAATTATTACTTCCTGTTGTATTTGATGGCAATGTTACCGTTAAGTCGGGTGTTCCATCATCATAAATACTATAATTCATTGTAGAATTAGAATTGACTTCATTAAATAGCTGAGTACCAAAATTTCCCCAAATAATGGTATTCGTAATGTCCGTCAAAACATTTGCTCCAAAATTATGTATCGCCGCACCTAAATTTGAAGCCGTATTTTTACTAAAAGTACAATTGATAACTTGAGGGTTTGAAGTACCTGTTACACCTGAAAAAGAAATTCCGCCACCGCTTACTGCAGTATTATTGTGAAATAAACTATTGATCATGAAAAGGGTATCTATTTTTTTATTAGTCCTACGCCATTATCTTCGCCCCAAGAATATATGCCTGCACCATGTGCGGTGGTTGTATTGTTTCTAAAAATAGTATTAGAAATAGTCGGATTAGTCGTTCCCGAAAAGCGAGGATTTAAAAACATTCCGCCACCAAACACCGCATTATTATTATCAATAATACAATTATTAATGGTTGGACTACAAATACTTCCCGAATTATCGGCTTTAAAATAAATACCTCCACCATAAGAATTTGGTGCTGCTCCACCATTAGCATGTCCGTTTTGAATCGTAAATCCATCAATAACTGTCGTACTATCAATTCTATTATTTCCAACCGTACCATCAAGGTATAAGACATGATAGGCGTTATCCGAATTATCGTTTAATGTTCCCAAATCACCACTTAATATAGTAACATTTGTACTTGGATTTCTTTGAAAAAGCCGTGTTTCTGTTGTTCCTACGAAGCCACCGTAGATTTCCATGTTTTGGGGTATATAAAATGTTTTTTCTCTCGCATCCGTTCCACCACTATTATCTGCATCGTGTTCTATCGTTGGATAATAAGTACCTGCTGCTACCCAAACTACTGCGTTAGATTTTTCGTCATTAATCGCATCTTGCAAATTGGTATAAGCATTTGCCCAAGTGCTACCGTCATTTGTTCCTATTGCGTTTTTCTTCACAAACAAAGGACGAGCTTCATACGCACCGATATCATATCTTGAATCCCATTTTCGAGGTTTTAAATCCAAATCTAAAGGTGCTTGAAAAACGTTTAAGTTTTGACCTTTTTCACGAGCAAAGGAGTTAAAATGTATTCTAAAATTATGATTTGCAGTATCTATAAACATTGGGTTAACTTCCCAAAGGTCTGCGGTTATTACACCTGCCGGTGCATTAGCTGTACCGTCCAATGTTCCATCATCATAAATACACCATGAAAGTGTAGAAGAGCCTGTATTGTTAAGGATTGTGCTATTGTCATTACCCCACAAAATACAGTTTTGCATAAATAAAGTGTGATGTTCTCCTTTAACAATCATTGGTGTACCTCCTGCACTTGTGTTTTGTGTAAATGTGCAGTTAAGAGCCCTATACTCACGAAACACATTGGTTTCGGACATTGGATTGTCTGTTTTTATAACATTATCACCGTGATTAGAATGGAATAAAGAACTCAAATTGTAAATGCCTAAAAGTCCATTATTTTGAGCGGTGAAATAAATTCCTGCACCTGCTTGTGCCGTATCGGTATGAAAAATTGTTCTGTAAAAAGATGGAAAAAACTGTGAAGAATTACTTGATGTAAAATAAGCACCTCCGCCATTATTCGTTGTCGTATTATTAGCGACGATACATCTATCAAAAACAGGGAAAACGCTTTTATTAGTGGTTTCGCTAACACCATAAATTCCTGCTCCGTTTTGATGAATGCCTGTTCCATTGGCATAGCCATCTTGAATAGTGATACCGTTTACTTCAACTCGCAATGTCGTTGTCGTTGCATCGGCTTCCAACCAAACTACATGATAAGCATTATCTGACCTATCATTCAGCGTTCCAATATCACCACTTAAAATCGTCAAGTTTATTTTTTCATCTCGTTGGTCAACGGCAGTTTCCGTTCCATTGAAACCACCATATACTTTGACATTTTTATTAAAATAAAAGGTTTTTTCTCGTGGTTCAATCAAACCATTTCCATCAATATCTATATTTTGAAGTGGATAGTACGTACCATCAGCCACCCAAATTTCATAATCTGTAAACGGCAATGCTAAAGCATTAGAAAAAGAGGTAAGCGCATCTGTCCATGATGTTCCATTGTTTTCGCCTGTCGCATCTTTATCTACATAGATTTTCGTTGTAGGTGCTGGTATAACTCTTTCATAAGCTCCAATGTCAATTGTACCATCAAATCGTGGATTTCCTAAAATATCCGTACTTGAAGTATTTGCAGAAGCTCCGCTTACGCCATCGCCTTTATTAAAAGTTGGTGAACTAAAGTCTGTTCTAAAATCTCCTGTATTTACATCAAAAAATTGGGGATCAATTTCTAAAATATTACTTATCGTAACTCCTGCTGGAGGACTAACCACATTATCCAAAACACCATCATGATAAATGGAATTAGTCATAGAAACAATTCCTCCATTATTTTTTATAGTTAGACCTTGATTCGCCCATAAAATAGAATTGGTGATATTTACAGTTGAAGAACCTCCAGACGAATTTTCATTGTTGAGGACAGATGCTTGTCCTGTTGCATAAAAGTTATTATTGTAAAAAACACAATTATTGATAGCGATTGTAGTGGATGTTCCTGCACCATCAGCGGAACCGCCTATTGCTTTATCATTTGAGGTAAAGATGCAATTGTTAATGGTAACATTACAAGTTCCAGATACCGAAGCAAAATTATAAATACCTGATGATTTTAAGATAGAACGTACATTGGCATTAAACACACAATTCTCAATAGTTACATCACAATTTCCGCCTCCTGCTGCATTGTTATAAATTGTACCACCAATCAAACCTGCTATATTATGTTCAAATGTGCAATTCGTAATAGTCGTATTCAAATTATTTCCTTGAGCATTATTGTATATAGCACCACCTGAATTAACCGCACTATTATAGATAAATGTACAATTATTGATAATCGGTTCTCCTAAAGCAGCCGCATAGGATTCGATATATATTCCGCCACCACTACCATAATAATAATGGTTAAAACTATTGGCATTTCCACCTCTTATCGTAAATCCATCTATAACCATATTGGAAGAAATAACACCTTGTATATTTATCACATTGTAGGCATTATCGCCTGTATTTTGGTATTCAACATGTACGCCTGCCGAAACGATACTTGGTGTAGCCAAATCATCACCGCCTAAATCACCACTTAAAATAGTTGGACTTGCAGCGATATTTCTTTGATTTACGGCTGTTTCTGTTCCATTAAATCCACCATAGAGTTTTATATCTTTTGAAATAATACCAAAGGTCTTTGTTCGATTATTTGTAGGATTAAGACCTAATAAATCTCTATTTGGTACATAAGTTCCTGCGGCTACCCAAATTTCATCACCTGTTGTGGCTACTTTTAATGCAGTATCTAATTCAATGAAAGCATTCGTCCAAGTATAACCATTATTATAACCTGTTGCAGTATGATCTACATAGATAATTGTAGCGTTAGCATGCTGAATAAGTACAAAATTGATAATCAATGATGTGAATATTACTTTAATGTATCTGTTCATTTTACTTCGTTTTAATTGTTTTAGATAACACCACAAAGTTGGGGCGAACAGAATTATCAAAATGGACAACGCCTTACCAAAATGGACAAAACCCGTTTGGTAAGGCGTTGGTATGACTTTTTTTGAGGAAAACTACTGGTTTAGCTGGGCTTGAAGTTGTTGTACGATTGATTTTAGGTCATTTATTGCTGCTACTTGTGCTTCTAAGGTTTGAATAGTTTGCTGCTGACTTTCAATCTTATTATTCAAAGCCCGAATCGCCTCGACGGTCATCGCATCATAAGTTCCATAAGCCGTTTGCAAAAAGCCTTGATTATCTTCTTCTACTAAAGTTGGAAATACTTTCTGAATATTCTGAGCCGTGAAGCCATATTGAATACCTGTTGGTCGGTCGTTGCCTGTTTGGTTGTCGTTCCATTCGTAAGTTACACCTTGTAGAGATAGCAAAGCATTGAGCATTTTTTCGGAAGAAAGTGGTGTAATATTTTTCTTTAAACGTTCGTCAGAGTTGGCTATCCAAGAACCAGCCGATGCTTTGGAAGCTGTCCCACCGACTTCAAAGGTATTTGTTGTTGCTACTCGGTTGATGCCAACTCTATCAACTGAAAAATCGCCCCAAATTAAAGGCGCTGTATTTGTAATTGCTAATCCTTCAATATATAATTTATTACTTCCTGTCTCGTGTCTCCCAGCTCTAAATCCCAAAAACACATTGTTACTGCCTGTGTTAGTATGTCCTGATTGTTGTCCTATAAAAACATTATAATTACCCGTTTGATTACCAAATCCAGCCTGTTCTCCCATAGCAATATTTCCAATTCCCATTGTATTATTATTACCTGCTAAATAGCCGACATATACATTGTATGCACCGTTGGTAGTTTGATTGCCAGCAGCAGTACCAACATAAGTATTATAAGCTCCTTTTACCATTTCTTTTCCTGCCGCAAACCCAAGTAAAACATTTGAAAATCCATCATCTAATTTTTCACCAGCTAAACTTCCAATACAGGTATTTCTATGCCCTTTAGTTACATTCAGACCAGCACTTGCCCCAAAAAAACTATTATATATCCCTTCTACGTTGCTTTGTCCTGAATGAGCTCCAAAAAAACTATTAGAATGACCACCAGGAACATTAGTCAGAATTGAACTATTTGGGTCGGTTGCTATTCCTGCATTTGCCCCAAAAAAAGTATTTTGTTGTGCAGAAGGAACTTCAAAAATGGTAGCACCGTGTTGATTTTCCTTAATTGTTAATTTGTTATTATTGGCTAAGAAAAATTGAATACTATCTCCATCAATAGTTGGCTCTACTAATATTTTGGTATCATTATCCGTATCTTTTATTAGGTTTAGATTAATGATATTTTCAGGGGTTTCCCAAGTAGCAATACCACTAGCATCTGATGTTAAAACTTTTCCTATACCTTGACTACCATCTGCTATTTTTAAAGTATCATTTATGGTAAACATTCCATACTTACTAAAACCTCCTCGATAGGTAGCATTTGTATGAAAAGTTAATCCGCCATTTGACCAGTTTGCTACAACAACATCAGCCGTATTTCCGCCTGATAAACCATTTCCATCAATACCAAATAAGGCTCTTGTTCCTGAAGCGTTATTGATTTCCATAAATGAAGCATTACCGTTTATGCCATGTTGAATCAATAATGGACGAACGGTAGTCGAATATGCTGTTACTGCACCATGATCATCAATTTGTATTCCTTCATATCCTCCATCATTGCTAATATAATTTCCATCTAATTGAATATTAGTGGTTGCAGTGTGATTTCCTAAATCATCAGCATCTAAAAAAGCAGATAAGTCAACTGGTGTTGCATCATTTGTTAATGACAATGTATTACCGCTTATTGTTAAGTCTTGATTATCTGTATTGACACTTTCATCTGCCCAAGATAAGTTTCCATTACCATCTGTTTTTAAAAATTGTCCAACTGTTCCATCTATATTTGGGAAATGATAAACATTTTTTATGCCCAATGTTCCATAAATTTTTACGGTATCATTTGCAAAATCACCATAAATTAATGGTGTGGAAGTACTACTATTTTCGATGTATAGCTTATTACTTCCAGTTTCATTAAAACCTGCTTGATAACCCAAAAATATATTTGAACTTCCTGTACTATTTTGTCCAGCATCTGCACCAATATAGACATTATTATTACCTGTGGTATTCATTAAACCTGTTAAGTTTCCTAAGAATACATTGAAATTTCCAGTGGAATTAAATCTTCCTGCGGCATTTCCATTGAATAAATTGTTATTTCCTGTTGTATTATCATAGCCTGCTGATGAACCTATAA
>CAYLSF010000297.1:3789-7496 GCA_964385675.1 uncultured Saprospiraceae bacterium | reverse complement strand
AAAAATAGTAATATTTAAAGACTTGTGCAAGTAGTTATTAAATATTTAACTAAATAGTATTAGATTTTATACTATTATGAACACTGAGACATACATAGAAATCGAACAACGATTAGCACTTCTTTCCGAAATTGAGAAGGTGGATACCCTATTGTCTCTATTTTCGGAGACATATACTAAGGATTATCAGAAAGCTACTCACTATGCGAGTCATGCCCTTCGTATCGCAAAGAAAATTAATGAACCCGAACGATTAGGTAATGCTTTGATTGCGAAAATCAAAGTAGAACGAAAAAAGGGGCATTATGATAATGCAGTAAAATTTGGCAATCAAGCCATTAAAATATTAAAACCAACACCATTTTATGAGCAGTTAGTGAAAGTGTATAATCTCTTGGGACTCACCTATCTTAAAACGGGAGATTATGAGCAATCCCTTTATTATTTTTTATCAAGTTTATCAAAAATTGATGATCATAGTTTAGAATTAACAGAACTCAAGGCGGGTTTATTTCTAAATATTTCAGTTATACATTATCGCTGTAAAAATTATCAAGATAGTTTAACACACATTGAGCAAGCGCTTAGTATATTTGAAAACTTACAGTTTAAAAAAGGTATTTTCCAATGCCATATAAGCTTTGGTAATGTCTATATCTTGGTAGATGAAGTTAATAAAGCCTTTGAACATTATTCAAAAGCATTAGAGATTGCTTTGGCGATAAACAATAAACAGCAAATTAGTGTGATATATAATAATCTTGCAGTAGTTTCCGAAAAAAGAGGGGATTTTGAAGGGGCATTAGATTTTGTCCAAAAGAGTTTAGATATAAAATATGAGTTGAATGATAGATATTCTATTGTAGTTGGATATGATAGAATGGGTTTCATTTATGCTTCCATGGGCGAATTTGATGAAGCGTTAAAATACCTTAATAAAGCACTAGGTCTAGCAGAAGAGATTGGTGCTGAAATGCACATTGCTCGTATTTTTAAAAAATACGCTGAAATCTATGCTAAAATAGGTGATTTCAAAAAAGCTTATGAATATCAAATCCGATATACAGAGCAAAATGAGAAACTCTATGATGATGAGAAAGCACGAAATATGGAGGAAATGCGTTCCAGATATCAATTAGAACAAAAAGAACGAGAAGCGGAACTGCATAAACAAAAGGAAGCTGAAATCAGACGATATGCGAAACAATTAGAAGAATCCAACGAGGATTTGAGACAATTTGCACATATCGTATCACATGATTTGAAAGAACCGCTTCGGATGGTGAAGAGTTATGTACTGCTGATTAAGCGATTTTTGGATAAAGAATCATTTGAACGTATAGAAGAGTTTTATGATTATGCGATTGATGGTGCTACCCGTATGCAGCAGTTGATTACTGATATTTTAAGTTTAGCTAGTATCCAAAAAGAAGGTCGAAAGTTTGGGACTACGGATATGAATGATGTTATGTTTGTCGTCAGTCGCAATTTGACTCGTTTGGTACAAGAACGAGATGCTGAAATTATTTACAACAGTTTGCCTAGTATTTATGCAGATGAGCCTCAAATTGTGCAATTGTTCCAAAACCTCATCGGTAATGGTATTAAGTACAATCAAAGCGAAAAGCCTATTATCACCGTAGATTATACACAAGAGGCTGAGCATTACATTTTTTCAATAAAAGACAATGGTATAGGTATTGCCAAAAAATTCTACAAAAAAATATTTGAAATGTTCCAACGCCTTCATGGTAAAAACGATTACAAGGGTACGGGAATAGGATTGGCTATTTGTAAGAAAATAGTAGATAGGCATAATGGTGAAATTTGGGTAGAGTCTGTAAAAAATGAAGGTTCTACATTTTACTTTAAAATCCCTATTCCTTCTGAAATTGGTTATTTAAGTAGTGACTCTTAAATACGGTGGACGGCAGACGGTAAACGGTGGAAGGTTTTTGTGAAAAAGTGACACTAGATAATTTATAACTAATTGATTGTCAAATTTTGTGTCCAATATCTGCCTATTGGCAAACAGGGTGATTAGAATGACAAGGGTAGCCAAAGATATTGTTACTAATTTTTTATCTCTATAAAACAATCATTTTACTTAAAAACTCAAGATTTGTAATAAAGTACAAGTCTTGAGTTTTTTATTTTGATTGCCCTAGCTTACGTTATAGCTCTTCCAATTCCATTTTGCGCATTTTCTTAAAGGCTTGACGAGCGTATAGTAATGCTGCAATTAAGGCAATCAAATCAACCCATGCTGTTGAATAATAAATACCTGAAACGCCATAAAATAATGGTAAGATTAGCACAAAGGGAATTGCAATACCAATTTGACGTCCAACTGTAAGAATAAAAGAAACTTTTCCATTACCAATGGATTGAAAGAAGGTATTTACTAAAAAGAAAAGGGGTAAAAAGGGTAGGGTAAACATCGTCCATTGAAAATGAATAATATCATTAGTGGTAAAGATAGTATCTGGTAATAAGACACCTAAGATGCCCCGAGGAGAGAAAAATAGCGGAATCCAAGTCAGTAAAATGACTACTGTGCCACTTACTCCAAATACTTTGAGTGTTTTCCGGACTCTTTCATAATCCTTCGCACCATAATTAATACCTACCACAGGTTGAATAGATTGTACAAAACCAAAAATCGGCATGACGGCTAACATCAAAATTCGATAAATAGCCCCCATAAAAGCGATATCCTTATCTGTACCATAATAGGCTAACGAATTAAAAATCACAGCTTGCTGAACAAAAAACATAATTTGTAACATCATCGCCGGAACACCTACCGTTAAAATTTGACGCAACAAACTACTATCTAATCCAAAATATCTTAAATCAACCGCATAATCTGCTTTTCCTCTCCAAAAATAGAGTAAATCCAAAAAGGAATAAACCCCCATAGCTAATACGGTTGCTAAGGCTGTTCCTTTTATACCCATGTCTAAGTGAGCTAAGAAGATATAATTCAACACGATATTAACTAAGGCTGCTGCAATGTTATAAGACATTGCAATTTTCAACTTCCCTTCAGCCCGTATTAGCATATTCACACCAATAGCAAAAATAGTAGTGAAATTACCCAAAATGATAATTTCATAATATTCTGTTCCTAACGCTAACATCTCACCACTCCCCCCCATGGCTGCAATCAGTTCTTCAGCGAAAATATAACCTATTACACCAATTACTAAGGATGCTATCAAACACAAAACAAGTGTGATACCGAAAATTTTCTTTTGTGTCATTTCGTCTTTTGCTCCTATAGAGCGACTCAAAAGAGAAGATGCCCCTACGCCAATCATTGCCGCAAAACCATTCGTAATCATTGTTAAGGGTAAGGCTAATGAAATACCAGCTACTCCCGCTTCCCCTTCATATTGTCCAACAAATAAGGCATCCACAAAGGTATTCAACGCATTGACCGTCATTCCTATAATACCAGGAATGGACAGTCTTACCATGAGTGACCATATATTATCAGATAAAATTTCCTCTGTTAGTGTCTTTTTCAAAGGGTGTTTTATTAATTTTAGAACATTGTATTGATAAAATCGGACTGCAAAGAAACGGAATCTAAACTAAGTTTTAGCTTAAACTAAGATAGGATTTAAAAATCTATCGACGTAAATTTGTAGCAATCAATTCTATTTAGCAATTTTGAAGCGTAAGGTTTTATTAAAGAATAT
>CAYLSF010000297.1:0-3769 GCA_964385675.1 uncultured Saprospiraceae bacterium | reverse complement strand
TTATTATTTTACTAACTGATTTTCAATCAATATTATAGGTGATTATATTTCTAATCATATATAGTATTATAACAATAACCTAACAATGGAAGAAGGACCTTTATATGGTATTTTAGTTCATGCACATTCGGGGATTCGCTGGATTGTGTTAATCTTATTAATTGCAGCTATTGCTCAAGCTTTTTCAAAACGTAATAGTGAGATTCAATTTAATAAAGAAACAGGCAAAGTTGCTTTATTTGCTTTTATTGCTACGCATATTCAATTAGTCATTGGTTTAATCCTTTATCTAATTAGCCCTCGTGTCCAATTTGTAGAAAACACAATGAGTGACGCTGTACTTCGTTTTCATGCCGTGGAACATATTTCTACTATGATTTTAGGAATTATATTAATTACAGTTGGATATAGCAAAGCTAAAAGAAGTGGTAGTTTCAATACCATTTTTTGGATGTATTTAATTGGACTAATCTTAATTCTTTCTCGCATTCCGTGGCCAATTGGTCCATTTGCTAAATACGGAGGAGGTTGGTTTTAAACTGTTAATTGTTAATTGTTAACTGTTAACTGTTAACTGTTAACTGTTATAATTAGAGATTCCTAATTAACAGTTAACAATCAACAATTATCCTGCATTGCTCACAACTCATGAAAGAAACTATCCTACAATACTTCACGGACATGATAGCACAAGAAGAAGTGCCTAGTGAAGATTTCTATATTAATAGAAAGCTATTTAAAAATACAAAAGATGATTTTCCTTCATCTGTGCAAGAAGCTTATGCCTTTTATTTAGAAAATGTAGAATATGCAGATTGGGGATCGGCAAGTTTATATCAAATAGAAATTGAGAGTATAGAAGATGAAGTTTTTGCGATTCATACGACTACAGATGGTGATGATGGATGGTTGGAAATTTATGATATTGAAGGGACTAATTTAGGGTATGGTCGCTTTTATTTAACAAAGATTGTGTTTAAAGGTATTGAAGTGCGAGAACAAGTCATGAAAGGCGGATTGCCTGAGGAATTAACAAGTGATTTGGTTTAGGATACATAGTCGAATAAATTGGACTTTACTGTTTATAATATTCAATAAACTATAAGACAATATAACAATAAAACAGTACAACAATAAAGCATTTAAAACAAGCAATTAATCCTCGTTATTATGCCAGAACGACTCAACCGCTCCACTCCGCCTCGTGAATTAGATTTATATACACAATTAGTCATTTTATTTGGAGGTATTTATGCCATCTTTGGATGGATATTTTTTGGATTTGGAATGATATTCTTTTGGGCTTTTGCTATGAATTCTACAATAGTTACTTGGTTTTCATTTGGAGGAGGAGAGTGGAATAATGGAATAGGAGAAGTACAAGCCATTCATGAAACTAGTTTTTCTGAAAATGAGACGGATGTTTATAAAATTAGATATACCTTCAAAGTTGGGGAATTAGACTATTATGGCACTTCTTATGCTACAGGCACTAATTTAAAAGTAGGTGAGTCTGTAAATGTAGAGTTTAGGGAGAACAACCCTAAACGTTCTAGAATACAGGGATTAAGAAGTAAGCCTTTTGGTGGTTGGATATTTTTTCTGATTATCTTATTTCCTCTGGTTGGCATTTGGTGTATTTATTATTCCTTAAACCAAAATTTAAAATCTATTAACCTCCTAAAAAATGGTCGATTTTCATTAGGAACGATGGTTTCCAAAGTAGATACCTATGGTAGTGTTACCATCAATGAAGAGAATTTTCCAATTTATAAGTACGAATTTGAATTTGATGCCTATGGCAGAAAACATATAGCTAAATGTCGCACACATTTAGCTCATCTGGTGGAAGATGATGATAAGGAGGTTATATTATATGATCCTTATGATCCCAATTATGCTATTGTCTTTGATGCTGTAGAAAATGCTCCTGAATTAGATGGTTTTGGTAATCTTTCACCTGCATCGCCTAAAAAAGCCTGGGTTCTAATTGCTCCCATAGTAACCATTATTGGGCATGGATTGACGGCTTTCGTTTGGTTTTTTACGTAAAAAAGGTTGCTTTAGCTGCTCAAGTTACCAAAAGCTAAAGCAACTCTTTTTACCATTACTTAATTATTCGTATACGATAACTTTTTTAACAAAACGTTCTTCTCCGGCTAAAACCTCAACTAAATAAATACCACTATTTTCTACAAACACTTCAACCTCCTCTAAATGTGTTTGTACTATTAAGTTATGTACTAACTCTCCTTTTATTGTCCACACTCGAATGGTGGCATTTTTTGAAGGGATTTTACTAATTGTAAATTGTCCTTTATTTGGATTGGGGTAAACTATAATACTTCTATTTTCTGTAATTGAGGGTGCTGTAGAAGTTGATATGTAAGGTTGACCTTGAAGGTTTAAAACCCAAATAGCTCCTGTATTATATCCACCTATATCGGAGTAGTTATGACTCACTACAATATCCTTATGCCCATCGCTATCAAAATCACTTAAAGTAGCTAATCCCCAGCTTCCAAAAAGATCTCCATTATTTAATGTACCTGAAAAGCCTCCTTGAGTACTATTGATTTTATGGTGTTTTTTGACTGTTCCATTTGCATTCATATTTAAAAGCCAAATGGCACCTCTATCTTGCCCACCATCATCATCCAAATACGCCCCAAACATTAAATCGGTCACACCATCACCATCCATATCCCCTATACTACTTGCTGAAATACCAAAACAGTCTCCAGAAGAAATTTGGTTGGTAAATCCAGCAGTTAGGTTACTAATTTTATAGTGCATTTTAATAGTTCCATCTATATCTAATAATAGTATCCAAGCAGCTCCTGTATTAACCCCTCCGTCATCATCATGTCTAGCTGTCACAACTATATCATTAATACCGTCATTATTGAAATCACCAATACTACTAATATCTGTTCCAAAGTGATCTCCTGTATCTAATATGCCCGAAAAATTACCATGCAAGGCACTAATTTTTTGTTGATTTTTCACTGTACCATTGACATTCAAAAACAAAATCCAAACAGCTCCAGTTTGAAATCCTCCATCGGGATCGAAAATTGTTCCTACCGCAATATCAGCTACACCATCTCCATCTAAATCTCCAGTATTAGCGATTCCAGCACCACCGAACCTACAATCATTTGTTAATACTCCTGCAAATCCTCCATGTAATTGACTTATTTTTTGATGTGCTTTTACGGTACCATCTGTATTTAGAAATAAAATCCAAACTGCCCCTCGATTTATCCCTCCATCATCACATCCTGACTCACCTACCGCAATGTCAGTCACCCCATCTCCATCTAAATCTCCAATGTTAGCGATAGAAACTCCAAAACTATGATCAAGCGTTCCTGTAAAACCTCCTTGCACCATACTTATTTTTTGAACTGCCTTAATGGATTGTTTTTGTAAAAATAAAATCCAAATAGCTCCTTTTTGAGCTCCTCCATCATCATCAATATTAGCCGTAACGGCTAGATCTTCAAAACCATCTCCATCTAAATCACCCAAATTAGTGATGCCAAAACCAAATTGTCCTCCAGGATCTAATAGTCCTGTAAGAGGTGAAGTCATATTATTTATTTCAAAATGAGACTTTACGGTAATATCATTTTGAGCGAAGACTTGTCCTAATAGAATTGAATAAAATACCGTAAAAAAGAAGTGTATTAATTTTTTCATGGATTAATAAACAATAGTACGGAAAATTTTTATTCAAAAAAGTGTGGATAAATAAAAAAGAAGC
>CAYLSF010000296.1:0-7496 GCA_964385675.1 uncultured Saprospiraceae bacterium | reverse complement strand
ATCATCCTATGCAATCAAGTCGCTACTTATTTTTATTTAATTTATATTTGTGATGGTTTATCTTATCCGTTAATTTTAACACCCAAATTATGTCAAAAACAATAAATCTTTATCGAATTGACCAAGAAAATTACCATTTTAATGAATGTAAAGGTAGAGTTCAGATAATTGAACATATTATTAATGCAGTATTAAGGAAATATAACGACGAAAGGAAATTATCCATCAAGGATATATCTACAATAGAAAAAGATAAAATCAACTATTACTTATTCGTCCATAATTTTTCAGATAAAAACTCAGATTGGAATACTTTCTTTCCACCTGCTTTAAGTCATAGTGAGAATTTTGAAATATCTTATTTGAGCTTGATTTTATTCATTGACGATGGAACTGAGATTTACTTAATAGTTGGTGGTAAAGCATATCATGCTGTTGTTCCTTTTATTGATCACTCCTTTGGATTATTAGTTGCCTCAAAAATTATTGTTCCAGAAAAAGATTCCATCGTTTCTATTAATTCTAGGGGTTTAACTGGTTCTCGCTCTGGGATGTCTGAGCAATATAGAAATGAGTTTAAAATAGTAGATTATGCTCGGTTTGGTAAAGTACCTACCGAATTCCATTTAATATTATGCAAAGAAACCTCTAAAGAACACTTCAGCTTTTTACTGTCTAAAAATGAAGAGCGAGTTAAAATTCATGCAGGGAAATTTTTCAAGATTAAAAAGAATTTCAACTTTGAAATTTTACATAATCTTGTAAAAGAAATGGAGTTTGTGATGGAAAAAGCACCTAATGATTACCTATCTACCTATATCGAAATCAGAAACAATCACAAGAAGAATAAAGTACTAAAACCTTTATTAATTGATAGTTTATACAACGAGTTAGGTTATATTGGTAACGCATCAGGAACAAATGATAAACGCTTCAAATTTGATTTTTGTAATCCTAATAAAATGAGAGAATTTTATGAAGCAGATTACTATATATTAAAGGAAAAAGTTGAGAAAAAAGTTAAGGCTTATAAAGAATTTGGTAAGACAGAAAACCGAGAAGATATATATGAATTAGTTATGAAAAGAGCCCTAAATAAGGTTGGCAATAATAATAAACATGAATTTAGAAAGTATATTCAAGGCATTAGAGTCTTAGCTTATAATGGAAAGAAAAAAGTTACATCCTCAACATTTTTATATCATTTTACTGCTGAATTTTCTTTAGAAGGAAAGTCTGTTTTCTTAGTTGATACTAAATGGTATGTTCTAAATAATTCTTTTATTGATGATCTAAAAAATGAATGTGTTTCAACAATTAAAAATCATCGGTTACCCAATGGTATTTTAGATTTACCTTGGGATAAAACAACCATTGCAAAAGAAGCAGACTACAACTTATCCTATAATGGTAAATCTGATTATATTGTATTAGATACATTTGTGCCTGAAGGCATAGAACTGTGTGACATTCTTTGTATTAAAACAGATATAGTCTATCTAATTCATGTCAAATATGGCTTTGATGCATCAATGAGGGAATTAGGGAATCAGATTGAACTCTCAGCACGACGGTTACAGACAGCGATCAAAGAAAATAATAACTCATATCTCAATAAAATCTACGAAAGAGCAAAAGATAGAACTTCGTTGTCAAAATCTGAATTTATAGCTCTATTCAAGGAAAAACGAATTGTATATGTATTTGCTTTTGCTTCTCCTAACCCTTTATTGGTAGAAAATCACATTAATAGATACCGCTCAAACATAGCTCGCTATTCATTGGTACAGTGTAATAAGAATATGCAAGCTTTTAACTTTGAGTTGAATATTCACCAAATACGGAAAGAATAAGCGTTAAAACTCCAACTCTTATAATAAAAACCCCTTGATATCCGAAGATACCAAAGGGTAAACTACCAAATTAATAACGCTAATCTTTATAACCCCTACCCATCCAACTCATACAACTTCAACACCTCAATCAACCGAATCAACTTATCCGAATATTTTTTATCTGTAGCATAACCCGCTTTAGATAAGCCCTTTGCCCACTTTTTATAATCGGTATATTGGGTCAAGTGCTTATATCGAGAGCGGTGTAGAAATAGCGAATGAGCTCGGTAGCTTTCCCAAGCATTTTGATAATGTCTAAAAAAATCCTTATGCGAATCATCGGTATAATTGACACAATGCCCTTCTTCACATTGCTTGGAGAAGCACTTGATACCAAAGTGATTATTGTTACATTTGGCTAGGCGACTATCTCCAGCATTGCTTTCGAGTAGGCCCTGAGCCAATGTAATGGAAGCAGGAATATTAAATTTTTTCATTTCAACAATGGCAACGGCAGTATAACGCTTGATATAGTCATGGCACTTTTTATTATGTCGGGCCACTATTTCTGGGTCAATCTTATGCTTTTTCGCATAGTTTGGATTTAGGATAAAGCCAATATTAGAAAAAGTATTAGCACGGTTCTCTTTTGTGCTTTTCTCAATCTCAACAGTAACCTTTTTGTTATGAAGTGTTATTAATTGTATAGCCTTCGTGTTGTTCTTGATTAGCTTATTATTTAAAAGAATCTCTTTTTTGTTTAGCGTTTGTAGCCTAGATAGTTGCTCAATTTTTGTTTTGTGTAACTGATTAATGTTCTGTTGTACTTGACGTAATTGTTGTTGCCGTTCTTGTATTGATGATAAGTGTAGATCATAGTCGCCTGCTACAATCTTTATTTTGGAAGAGTCCAGGTCATACACCCAAACGGTATCCGTTAGGTCATAGACCTTTTGCCCTTCTATGATGGTGAGTAATTTATTTTCCTTTAGATACCATACGGCAATAGAGGTGATAATCCATAAACTAATTAGAATAGTAGGTACGAGATATTTTTTCATGTTTAGAAGTATTTTATGATTGAAGTAATCAGCGTAATGGAAATAAGGAGTGACTATATCGCTTGATACGCTTCTTTCGATGGTTGTCTTGTCTATCATAATTTAAATGGCAGCGTTGACAAAGTGCCGCTAGTCGCTCATCTTTGACTTGCCAGTTTTCTACATCATGATCCAAGTGTGCAATGGTTAAGACCACTTTGATAAAGTCCTTTTTGCCCGTTATATCTATAAAACCAACATAATTTTTATCTAGGACCTCGCTAGTCTTGGCATCATAGATGACTCCTTCTTTATCTTGATAACAGGATTTATGAAACCAAATCCCTCGCAGAACCTCTTTATAGTTTGGTACACCGCAGAACTCACACTTATTGTTGGCTCGTTTTAAAATACGAGGACGGATTTCAGTCAACCAATTCGGAGGATAATTAGCATAATTAATAGGCATATTTTAAGTTATTTTGAGTTCACAGACATCAACTATATTCTCTCCTATGTGATTTCCTAGTATTTCATCTGTATGTATCAGAAACCCGAACATATCTATATGCTCATTGCCAAATATTTTTCTAGCAATGCACACATAACTAAATTTTAACTTAGCATATTCAACAAAGTAAGCTTCTATATCAACTTCTTTTCTATTGGCATACTCATATACCAACTTACTTTGTTGAAAAACTTCAGTAGGTATTTCGATTTTATGTCGCTTACCTTCAAATAGTAAAATGCTATATTTTTTTTCAGTTGTACTCATCTAAAGTTGGATTTGCTGACTGTTCCATTTAGTCAATGCTTCTAAATAGGCTTCTTCTCCTCCTTCTATCATCCAACCCGATTCTTCTTGATAGTCGCCATCTTGCCAGCCATAGTTTTCTTTCTTAGGTTTACTGATACTTGGTTTTGACTTAGCCTTTTCTGCTTCCAATAAACTGATAAGTAAATTTGTCTTTGCTTCTAAGTGCGTTTTACCTGAGCCGCTAATACTGGTAACATCATAGTAGTAAACCCACTCGTTTTGATTAGTGCGACCTAAACACAAGGGACATTTAACTTTTGCGTTTATCTCATCTAATATGTGGACAGGAAGCATTTCAGAGATTTGTGCTTCATCAAATGCTTTTACTCTAGGACCTAATTCTTTTACATAATTACAGGAATGAGCTCCTAAAGGATAGAAATGAACAATCTTAAAGTCTTCATCATAAATCTCATAACAAAAATGAATTTCAGTATTGGTGTTTTCATAAAACCAATCACCAATACCAATTTCTTGACCTACACCAAGTTTTCTCAACTTCAAGGATTGTTTAAGATTTGTAGTTGTACCTTCCATAGTTTTAAATCAAATTATACTTAGGCTTTTGAATATGAATGCGAACCCGTTGATTTTGTCTATCAATGGTAAAACTATCTTCATACTCCGTTGCCTTTGTTAAGTTATCTTGTAGGAGTACACCTGCAGCAACAAGGGCATCCAGTATAAATTTCTTAGATGCCGCTACATTGTCCCCGTCTTTGGCTCTGCTATTTACAAACCAAAGGCAATGCACCCGCACCTTATGCTGAATCGGCACTTGAAACCGATGAAACTGCACCATTTGCTGAAAGAGAGGCACCAGTTGCTTTTCAATCTTTTGCTTTAGTTTGTTATAAGCAAAAGGAGAGCGTTGAGCCTTAGCAATGACCTCATTAAGCGTTGGAAAATCCCACTGCACTTCAAAGACCAGGACAGAATTTTGATACAACTCGCTTACTGATGGTAAAGTATCTATCGGTGTGCTACCAAAGCTTTGCCCGGCGGTAATGTTTTGCTTAGGCTGCTTCTTTTGGAGCAGTTGCTGATATTCCTTTGCCGTGTATAAAGTCTTTTGTTGCTTCATGCGATTTGCGTTTTAATTGTTCTGCCCGATAGTGCTGTACTATGATTTCAGCAAGGCGATCAAGGATTTGATGTTTATTCATTTGTGTTTATTTGTTTGTTGACTTGGATAGTTGGGTGATAGCACATTAGGCTACAATCTTTTCTTGCTGTTCTCGCTCAAAGGCTTCTTGCTCTTTTAGCAATTGTGCTTTGGCAGCTTCAAGTGATTGCGCTTCCTCTATTTTGATTGCTAGTTCCTTTAGGTGTTGCTTTACATCAAAATTATCCAACCAAACTTGCTTGGTAATTCGCTTGTTCCCAGAGAAGCGAGCGTATAGTATTCGAGCGAAATCTTCTGGGTTGACCTCAAAGGCAATATGCTGAAAATAGAACTTAACTGCCACCTTACACGAAAGTACCTCCAACGCACTTTTGGAGTCTTTCGGTATAACATTTTGTAAAAGCGACTTATTGAGTTTAACCAAACTATGTCGCTCTGTAGGTGTCGCATTGGCGAGCTGACTGGCAGCTTTCCGCTTGAACCATGCCGTTGCTTCTTGCTGAATCTCCTTTCTAATAGCAGGTGTCAATACATCAGTTACCAACTCATCTTCCTCTAGTATCTTTATCCAATTGTTGGATACCTGCTCCAGGTCAAGTCGTCCTGCTTGAAAATAAACATAAGCCGTTACCAAGCCTTTCGCTACCGTTACATAGTACTTGAGCTTATCCAATTGATTGCGTTTGACTCGGGCGGCTTGTTCCCGTTTTGCTCGTTCTATTGACTTTTGACGGTTTGCCGCTATCTTTTCCGCATTTTTAATGCTTGGTATGACTACATCAATATAATGACAATAAGCATCCATGACCTTTTTTAGATAAGCCGCATTAAATCGCTTTCCATACGACTCTAGATCAGCCCCCGTAAGATGAGAGATTCTAAACGCATGACGAATTTGTTCTATAGAAATATGACTATAATAAGCCATAATCAGTTTAGCACATTCTACTGATACCAAAGAATCTTCTGCTGAATTTTGGTTAACTGGTATTCCGTAAACGATGATAACGCTTGATAATTCTGCAATAATAGTACTGACTATTTCTAAACTCACTATATTGCTAATAGGGTTTTGTAAACCACGTGCAATGATTTGTAAATCAGTTTCTTGATAGCGCTTATCATCAATTAATTGAAGAGGCAGAATTGATTTTAAATTCTGCCTTAGTGTAAATTTCTTGGTTATTTCTTTCATTGAAATTGATTTTAATTAATATCCTTTATTTTTAAAAGAATTGATTACGCGTTGTGCAATTTCTATAGAGCGTTCCTTACTAATGAAGGACTCTTGGCTTCTACGCTGTTCTCTACTTTTAGCTATTTTAATTTGCTGAATGGCTTCTGGGCTATCTATTTGAATCACATATTTTTCAAAATTAACTCTCTTAAAAATGACAAAAGGAGAGATATGCTTAGCCATCTCTGTACCTTTCCATTTAAAAGCTTGTAATTCAGTTACTTTTTTGATTTGCTCTTTGGTGTATTTAGCATCAATAAGAGACTGTATCAAGAATACTACTCTTACATTTTGTGAGTCAATGGATAGTCCTGTAATGTCATTAAAATGCTTCATTATCTCATTAGTATCAGTAT
Source organism: uncultured Saprospiraceae bacterium (assembly GCA_964385675.1). GTDB lineage: Bacteria > Bacteroidota > Bacteroidia > Chitinophagales > Saprospiraceae > CAYLSF01. Next base: position 1,082 of record CAYLSF010000296.1, on the reverse strand, counting down.
TGGATACACCACTTTTAAATATTGCAGCATACTTTTTAAAATTACTAGGACCGAGTATAGTAGAGAATTTTATATACTTGAAATTTCCTGTTTGTTGAAAGTGATAGACTTTGAATTCAATGATTTTTTTAATAAGCTCAACATCATAGCCTTCTTTTAATAAGTTGTTTATTAAACTTATATTCATCTTACCATTTAGGCTACAACTCTTTCCTGTTAATTCATTGAAATACAAAATTACAGCTCTGATCTTATCAGTGTTATCAATATTATCAGCTTTACCACTATTAGGTTGTCCTTTTAATGTATCCGAGACATTATGTGTACCTACAGTATCTTCTATATGAATCGCTTCTGTATCAATAGTTTCTAATTTAGAAACCATTCTAATTACCCGTCTCTTAATCGAGTCATCTGTTCTATCTCTATGATATTCTACAGTAATTAAGCCTTTTTGTGATAATGATTTTACTAACTGTGAAATTCTTCCTTTTGTTAATTGAAAAAATTCAGCAAAATGAGCATTATTTGCATAGCATCCTTCTTCATTATCCAACGAACTAATTTCTACAAGGAATACTTTTTCGCTAAGTGTTAATTCTTTGGATAACCATATATTACGTGGAATCCATACGCCTTGAAATTTCCTTTTCATAAGTGTAAATTTTTTGATTGTCAAATCCCGTTAGAGCAGCTAAAAAGGAATTTCATCATCGGGTATATCCTTATTATTTCTAGGTTTACTTGGGTTTGAGCATATATCATCAAATGATGGTATATCTGAGCCTATTATATCATCAAATAAAAATCCGTGTGATGGTCCTCCTCTCAAATCTTTTGATGCGTCTGCTTTTGAATTCCCTTCAGCAATCATATTCTGTATTGCTGCTTCCATCTCTAATCCTTCTTCAATTAATAGAATTCCTTTTTCAATTTCAGCCTTTAGTTGCTCATCTGTTGATTCTAGCATTGTCTCTTTTAGGAGGTTGATTACGTTGTCCATAATGCGAAGTAAATTTTTTGATTGTTAAACAATACTATGGTAAAAATTAAGCAGCCATAGAGCCGAAATTAATTAACAG
>CAYLSF010000295.1:0-7518 GCA_964385675.1 uncultured Saprospiraceae bacterium | reverse complement strand
TTGATTCATTTTGCAATAGTTGTACACTAGCCAACACGCCTTGTGATGATGGAAATATTTGTACAATCTTGGATAGATACGATGCGGATTGTAATTGTGCAGGTGTCTTTTTAGATTCAGATAATGATGGCGTTTGTGATGATAACGATATTTGCCCTGATGGAGATGACATACAAGATATTGACAATGATGGTACACCTGATGCTTGTGATACTTGTAATGATTTATTAGTCGGAACGGCTTGTAATGATGGCAACCCTTGTACGATAAATGATGTATATGATGCCAATTGTGGTTGTGCGGGTACAACAACTGGAACGGATAGTGATGGTGATGGGGTTTGTGATGCTTTTGACGTTTGTGCAGGTGGAGATGACACACAAGATATGGATAATGATGGCACACCCGATTTTTGTGATACTTGCAATGATGAACTCATAGGGCAACCTTGTGATGATGGTAATCCTTGTACGGTTTTAGATGTTTACGATGCCAATTGTGGTTGTAGTGGCACGCCGATTTATTTGGATATTGCAGGAAACGTTACCGATTTAACTTGTTTTGAAAGTAATGATGGACAAATTAGTTTAAATATTTCAGGTTCGGTTGGTGATTTAAATTATAGCTGGTCAACAGGAAGTTCGACCGCTCAAATAGATAGTTTAACACCAGGTAATTATAGTGTTACAGTTTCTGATTTTAGAAACTGTACGGATAGTGATACCTTCACCGTTGGAGAACCACCTTTATTGGTCGTTGGAATTAATTCAATAGCTTCTGCCTCCGATAGCACAGGGAGTATTACTTTAAATCCCACAGGTGGAACACCTCCTTATGCTTATAGCTGGCAACTAGGAGATTCCGTTAGTACCGTTCAAAATCTATCTCCTGATACTTATCATACATCTGTTACGGATGCCAATGGTTGTATTCAAGAATTATCTATCAATGTCTATCCCGACGATATGTGTGTGGATTATTCTATACAAGCCGAAGATGGAGTATTAAATAATGTTGGATTAGATACTTGGAACAATCCAAATGTTCTAGGCGATGGCTTCATTTACTTTACAGATGATTCAACTGGAACAGCCGATTATACCTTAAATATTCCTGCTGATGGCTATTATACTATTGGATTTAGATATGCGGATAAATGGACAGATAGAAAAGTCAAAATTTTAATTGATAATGTCGTAGAGTTTCAAGAATTTAAATTTCCAAGAACCTATGATTGGTTAAACTATCAAAAAATTGAGTTTGTAGAATATTTTACGGCTGGTTCGCATACGTTAACATTAGCACACGCTCATAATTGGGGGCCTCGAATTGATATGATTACCGTTTGTAATCAAGTAGTTGTACCAATTACGAGTGAAATCACTTCTATTGATAATATTTGTTATGATAGTTTGGCGGGTTCTGCAACGGTACAAGGATTAGGTGGAACTCGAATTTATAATTACCTATGGAGTACAGGCGAAACAACCGCAACGATTAATAATCTAGCCGCAGGCACTTACACCGTTACCATTTCTGATGATATTGGTCAATTGGGATATGATACCGTTACCATTAATCAACCTACCGAAATTGCTCCTTACTTCACACTATTAAGAAAAGTAAAATGTTATGGAGAATCCAATGGACGAGCCAATATAGACGTAACAGGAGGAACACCAGGTTACACTTATCAATGGAGTCATGGCCCGACTTGGAAATCAACTTATAATGTTCCCGCAGGAACTTATACCGTTACGGTAACAGATTGGGCAGGATGTCCTAAAACGTTTGATGCCATCATTGAACAACCTGACACCTTAGTCGCTAACTTCACTTCTACGCCATCCATTGGAAATGATGGAACGATTGATATGACCATTCTAGGGGGAAATAATTATGCTCCTTATACCATTCATTGGAAAGATAGCACCGCCACAGAAGATAGATTTGGGCTGGCAGTTGGACATTATAAAGTGACGGTAACCGATACATTAGGTTGTCAAGTCAAAACAGGAGCAGATGTCCTACCTGCTGCTATGTGTATGGATACTTCTTTTCAGGCAGAAGATGGATTGTTAACCAATATGGGATACCATATTTGGTATTCTGATTCTACGGTTGGGCGAGGGTATATTTATTTTAGCAATGACTCTAGTGGAACAGCCGATTATACCCTTCAAATCCCTTCTGATGGTTACTATACTATCGGTTTTAGATATGCGGATAAACATACCGATAGAAAAGTGAAAATCCTAGTGGATGGAACCGTAGAATTTACGGAATTTCCATTTTTCAGAACCTATGATTGGAAAAATTATCAAATCGTAGAGTTTATACAATACCTAACCACAGGTACACATACCCTAACCTTAGCACACGCACAAGATTGGGGCCCTCGTATTGATATGATTGCGGTTTGTAAAGGAACAGATGTACCGATTTCTACGGAAACGACACAGATTGATAATATTTGTTATGAAGGAAATATTGGAGAAGCAACCGTTATAGCAAGTGGAGGAACAAGAAATTACACCTATCTCTGGAGTAATGGCGAAACCACACCACATATTCAAAATTTAACTTCAGGTACTTACTATGTAACCGTAACAGATGATGTCGGACATACTGCTATGGATACGGTTACTATCGTAGAACCTACTGAAATTGCTCCTTATTTTACCTTACTAAGAAAAGTAAAATGTTACGGAGAAACTAATGGACAAGCTAATATAGAAGTCACAGGCGGAACACCTAACTATTCCTATCAATGGAGTCATGGACAAACATGGAAATCAACTGGAAATGTAGCTGCTGGAACTTATACATTAACCGTAACAGATTGGGCAGGTTGTATTAAAACTTTTGATGCCGTTATTGAGCAACCCGACAGTTTACAAGTCACATTTGTATCTACACCTTCAACGGGTAGTAATGGTACAATTGATATGACTATCACTGGTGGAAATAATTATGCGCCTTATGATATTTATTGGAAAGATAGTACCCTCACGGAAGATAGATTTGGATTAGCTGTTGGACATTATAAAGTAACGGTGACCGATACGCTAGGGTGTGAAGTAAGGGATGGTGCAGATGTTTTCCCCGATAGTTTATGTATGGATATGGTCTATCAAGCAGAAGATGGTGTATTAAACAATGTAGGCTATAATATTTGGAATCCAACTGCTGCGACAGGACGAGGATATATTTATTTTACAGATGATTCGACAGGAACAGCCGATTATGCTATCACCATTCCTGGCGATGGATTTTATACCATTGCTTTTAGATATTCGGATAAATGGACGGATAGAAAAGTAGATATTTGGCTAGATAATACTTTAGAATATCAAGATTTCCTTTTCTATCGAACGTATGACTGGAATGTTTATCAGATGGTAGAGTTTACGAAATTCCTAACCGCAGGTACACATACGTTAAGTCTTAGACACGCCCATAACTGGGGCCCTCGTATCGACTTTATAGCCGTTTGCGATAAACGTCCTATTGTCAATACAACGGTAACGGATAATCTTTGTCCAAGTGATGCTAACGGTACAGCATCCGTATCCGTCACCAATGGAATTGGCCCAATTACTTACCAATGGAATACAGGGTCAACCGCTACTAATATTTCTAATTTAGCACAAGGAACTTATACGGTTACCATTACGGATTCTGTGGGTCAAGTGGTTGTAGAAACCATTGACATTGATGCTCCCGACCCAATAGTTGGAAACTTTAATGTCATTGATATTGATTGTAATGGAAATACTAATGGACAAGCCATAGCCCTTCCAACAGGTGGAACGGGTAGCTATACCTATACTTGGGATAATGGAAATACAACCAATACTATTAATAATTTAGGCGTAGGAATGTACACCGTTACGATTACCGATAGTCTAGGCTGTGTTGGAACAGATGTCGTTCAAATCCAAGAACCGACTGCAATTAGCACGACATTTAATGCTATAGCCAATGTTAATTGTAATGGAGGAAATAACGGAACAGCGACGGTTATTCCAGTAGGCGGAATAGGAAATTATACCTACCAATGGTCAAATGGCAATATGACTGCTATGGCATCTAATTTAACACAAGGCACATACACCATTTCTATTACTGATGCGAATAATTGTGTGCATACCAATACTGTAACTATTACAGAGCCAACTGTATTAAATTCAACTATCAATTCAACCACAATGGTCAATTGTTTTGGTGGAAATGATGGAGTAGCAACCGTAACAGGAACAGGCGGAACAGCACCATACACTTACCTTTGGGAAGATGGTTCAGCATCTAGTACCAATTCACAATTAAATGCAGGAACACATTTAGTAACCATCACCGATGCCAATGGCTGTACGACGACTGAAATCGTCAACATTACAGAACCAACATCTTTTACCGCATCTTTTACCGCCATTACTGGCGTAAGTTGTAACGGAGGAAATGATGGAACAGCGACAGCCGTTCCTAATGGCGGAACGAGTCCATATAATTATAATTGGTCAAATGGTCAAACGACCAATGTGGCAACTAACTTAACCGCAGGAGATTATGTAATAACGATTACAGATAACAATAGTTGTACTTCTACAGATACGGTAACCATTACAGAAACCAATCCTGTAATTGCTAGTGTAGCATCAAGCATTGATATTAGTTGTCATGGTGGAAATGATGGTGCAGCTACGATTATGGCATCAGGTGGTACGAATACCTTTACCTACTTATGGAATACAGGGGCAACAACGGATAATATTTCTAATGTACAAGCTGGAACTTATACGGTTACCGTTACCGATAATTTAGGATGTGCGACTACAGAAACGGTAACACTATCAGAACCAAATCCAATTGCAACAACCTTTGCATCTGTTGCGAATGTTAATTGTAATGGTGGAAATGATGGAACGGCTACGGTCATTCCAACAGGTGGAACAGGCACCTACAGCTACACTTGGTCAACTGGAGCAATTACGCCAACAGCAAATCAGTTAAGCGTCGGAACTTATACTATAACCATTACTGATATTAATAATTGTACCCATACCAATACGGTTACCATTATAGAACCAACTGTATTAAGTGCAAATACTACTACAACAACCCCTGTAAGCTGTTTTGATAGTCAAGATGGAACAGCAACGGTAACAGGTTCAGGTGGAACAAGTCCATACACCTATCTATGGGCAGATGGTACAACGTCCAATACCAATGCACAATTATTAACAGGCAATCATATTGTAACTATTACCGATGCCAACGGCTGTATTACCACAACAACGGTCAATATTGCCGCACCCGCACCATTAACGACTTCGTTTACTGCTATTTTAGGTGTAAGCTGTAGCGGAGGAAATGATGGAACAGCAACAGCCATTCCTAATGGTGGAACAAGTCCATACAATTACAATTGGTCAAATGGACAAACAATGGCTTTAGCCAATAACTTAATGGCAGGAGATTACATTGTGACCATTACCGATGCCAATGGTTGTTCTACGGCGGATACGGTTACGATTGTTGAGACCAATCCAATTTTAGTTAATGTTACCAATCTTGATAGTGTCACCTGTTTTGGTGGAAATGATGGAAATGCGTCCGTGTTAGCATCAGGAGGTTCAGGGGCATTGACCTATAATTGGAATAATGGTTCAACCACTACTACAATTTCCAATGTTAACGCAGGAATTTATACGGTAACAGTTACCGATAATTTGGGCTGTCAAACCATTCAAAATATAACCATTACCGAGCCACCTGTTTTAAATACGACTTTCCCGAATGTAGTGAATGTAAGTTGTTTTGGGGGCAATAATGGCGTTATTTCTACCGCTACCACAGGCGGAACAGCACCATTTACGTATAATTGGAACAATGGTTCAACTGCCAATATTAATACCAATTTAATGGCGGGTAATTATACCCTTACCGTTACGGATAGCGTCGGTTGTACATTTACAGATTCGGTGTTAATTACCGAACCGATGGCGTTAACTTCTACGAATTCAACAACTAACTTAGCTTGTAATGGCGATAATAATGGTACAATAAATCTGACCGCAGCAGGTGGAACATCACCTTATACCTACAATTGGGATAATGGCACAACCTCCAATACGTTATCACAACTTAATGGTGGAACTTATATCGTGACCATTACCGATAATAATGGCTGTACCACCACCGATACGGCAACCATATTAGAACCTACGGCTATCATTTCCTCCATGAGTATTATGGATAATGATTGCTTTGGAGATATGGATGGAGAAGCCATTGTAACACCAACGGGTGGAATAGCACCGTATAATTTTATATGGAATAACGGGGTAACCTTGGATGAATTAGAAGTCTTATCGAATGGTACTTATACCGTTACTATTACCGATAATAATGGCTGTCAACAATTTGATACAGCGGTAATTACTTCGCCGAGTGAATTGATTTTAACAGGTACGACCACCAATGCTTTAAATAATGATGGGGCAATTAATATCACGACTTCAGGTGGGGTAACGCCTTATATCTTCTTATGGAATGATGGCGTAACTTCGGGCGATAGAACCAATTTGAGTGTTGGACATTATAGCGTTACCATGACGGACTTAAATGCTTGTGAACTGGTTGAGCATTTTGATATTTATGATGCCAATACTTGTACCGATGACATCTATCAGGCAGAATTAGCAACGCTTACGGGGGCTACTACGCAAAATACCAATAACACAGGGGCATTAGGAACGGGTTATGTTGATTTTACCAATAGTGCCACAGAGTCTATCACTTTTGATATTCAAACGGCAGTCGATACCTTCTATGATATTACCATCCGATATACACAAGGCACCGCTGATAAAGCCCTTGAAATAGCCGTAGATGGGACGGTAGAATATAACAATCTAATTTTCCCACAAACCACCGATTGGGATATGTGGGATTATCTAACCTTTAAGCACTATTTAACCGCAGGTAATCACACGATTACCCTACGCAATATCGCGACCGAAGGCCCAGATATTGATTATCTATCCGCTTGCGAAACCGATCCTGATAGCACGACTTCTACAACGCCTATTGGCACCATCGGCATTCAAAAACCAACGCTACATCCTTATCCAAATCCAGCAACGGACTTGGTCAATATCGACATCCAACTCTTTTCTATCCGAAAAGGGACATTAGTCTTCTATGATGTCTATGGCAAAGTATTGGTTCAAAAAACGGTTAACAACTCAGGTGGATTGCTACAAGAGCAATTTGATGTATCTCGCTTAGCAGGAGGGACTTATTTTGTGGTCTTGCAGACGGATTTGGGGAGTTTGGTGAAGAAGTTGGTGGTGGTGCGGTAGCACAAAATAAAAATTGATATATTAAACCTCTGATGCTTGTTTCTAATCAAATTAGGAATAGGTATCGGAGGTTTTGACTTTATAGTGTAAAGTGACTTATAAAAGGTCTTTCTAATCTTTTTAAAAAATTACAATAAGATTCAGTACATTT
>CAYLSF010000294.1:0-7527 GCA_964385675.1 uncultured Saprospiraceae bacterium | reverse complement strand
TAGACACTTAGGTTTTTATACAGGTTGATTACCGCTCCTGTTGATATTATTTTATCATGAAAGGTTAAAACCTTTCCGCTCACTTTCATCTGTGCCGATTTGCCACGGAGTTTTCAGTTTTGATTTTTATCAAATCGATGCAAAATTAAATATTCCGATTCAAGAAAATTCAGCAATAGACATTTTTGCGAATTACGCTTATACGGATTCTAAAAACGAGCTAGAAGAGGTAATTCCAGGTATTGCGAAACATCAATTTAATGTAGGCGCTAATTGGCTAACCTTAGATGAACGATTAAATGTAAATCTTCGGATGAATTATGTCGGCGATCGTTCCATTGAAGCAGAAAGTTATGCTGGATTAGCATTGAGTCCTACCACAATAATTCCAGCTTATACCGTTTTTCATGGAGCTATTACTTATTACTTACCTCGTCAACATTTGGGATTTCAATTAATTGCTCGTAATTTGTTTAATACCACTTATTATCACACGGGTATAGGAGCAGCAGATGACCTATATTATAGGGCTAGAATTAGACAGCCGAGGCGTTCGTTTTATTTGAAGCTACTTTTTGATTTGAATCGATTTGATGTATATCATCGCCCAATATTTTAATGCTAACAATCCCTACAATGATATGAGAATAGAATTATCACACGATATATTAGCGAAGAAGGTATTTGAAAAAGCATCGAATGAAGATAAGATGCTACTTCAAATTGAGCGATTGATCACAGATAGCCATCAGCGTTATGTGAGCCGTGAGCTATTCATGGATAGGGCAGATGTGGAGTATATCGATCCTTTCTTGAAAAAGGTAACAAGTACAGAGGAGGAGTTGGAGTTTATAGACGCTAGTAAAGCACATATAGCAGAGATAGATAGAAAACGAAGATTGCGAGTATTTAGAACGAATGCTATTATGCTAGGATTAATCTTAATAGCAATAGCAGCTTGGATTTGGGCAACAACTCGTATTAATCATGCTAATGAACGGATAAAAGAAGCTAATCAAATCTATGCTCAAAAAGAAAAGGAAGTAAGGGCTTTAAACGAACAATTAAAAATAGCCATTTATGAATTAGCAGCAACTAAAGATAGTGCAAATATAATTATTGAGAATGCTAAACTAGAAGTGGCAAAGGCTGCTGTAGAAGCAGATAGAATTAAAGAAGAAGCACAGTGGAAAGTAGTGCAAGCACAGCGGAGAGCTGAAAAAGAAATTAAAGATGCAGAGGAGGAAGCAAGGGAACGTATAAGAAAAGCAACGGAAGAGGCAGATTCTAAAATAAAGGAAGCTAATAAAAAAGCCGATGTTAAAATTAATGAAGCCAATAAGAAGGCCGATGAAATTAAGAAAGATGCTGATAAGTATAGAGCAGAAAAAACTCGATTAAAAAATATATCTGAAACGAGTCAATTATCCTCACAAGCGCTTAGGTCTCTTAATTCAGGTGATATTGATAAAGCGACTGAATTAGCTTTAGATGCTCGAAAAAAGTGGAAAGCAGCTACAAAGGATAAAGATAATAAACTTCAAAATGCAGAAAATTACAATGCTTTAAATGAAATCTTGGAGGCTATTGAAGGTAATAAAAAGCGAGTATATGAGCATCACGGGACTAGTGTAAGAAGTGTTGCTACGCATAATAAAGGCTGGATTGCTTCTGCTGATGAAGATGGTGTTATTCACTTTTCAAAACGGAATAACTCAGATTTATCCAAGAGTAAGAAAAGTTTTAAAGCCATCAGTATAAGTTCTAACTTTAAAGATCAAGATCAAATTCATACGGTAGCCATAGCAAATGATAATATTGTAGCAGGAACATTACGAGGGAATATTTTGATTTTTAATGCGGATACATTATCCAAAAGATTAACAGCAAAAGGTAAGAGAAGTGCTTGTTTAAATCTAAGATTTGCTAAAACCGACCCTCGTATCAAAGTTTATAAACGATTTGGTAGTCCAATTCAACACTTAGAAGTATCGCCAAATGGTGAGTTTATTGCCTTTAATACGCTAATGCATAATCATCTGTATGTGTTAAAAACTAAGACAGGAGCTGTTATTACAAATGTTACAATAAAAGGTATTAAAACTTTGACATGGGAAAATGACGAAACGCTTTGGGTAGGTAAAAAAGATGGGGTAAGTTTATTAAATTTTAATGGTAAAAAGTTATCTAACCAAACACCTTCACTCGTGCCTCAATCAGCGATACAATCTATAGCTGTGAATGACACTTACATTATTTTTGGAGATCATAAAGGACGATTATGGATTGTAGATAGGGTAAAGGGGGAGTATATTAAAGATTTAAATGGGAGTGAGTTTTTTAAAGCACATCGTTCGGGTATTACAGCTATTAAATTTAATAAAGAAGGAACTAAAGTCGTTTCTTCAAGTATGGATGGTACCGCTAAGATTTGGAATATGGAATACTTAACAGATCCTGAAAATGAAACCATTGTGTTAGAAGGTCATGAAAAATGGATTTACGGTGCTACTTTTAGTAGTAATGGAGAATACATTTATACCGTCAGCGAAGATGCTACTTTGCGTCAATGGTATGTAGAAGAAGGAAAAATGGCGGAGAAACTTCAACAAATTTTAGATAAAAAATCTAATTGACAGATTGAAGCGTCAAACTCAGTTTATAGTGAGTTTGACGCTTCAATCTAAGTAGATTTACTTAATTGTTTTATTGTTAAATTGCTTAATTGCTGACCGAATATTCGCATGTAATCATTTGATAAATAACAATTTAGCAATTAAACAATTTCAACAATTATTATCAAGTTAATTACGTCAACCTGCTTATCAATTCAGTTTGACTTTTACTTACCGCTCAAAAAATGCAACACTACCCCCAACCCAATCTTTATTACGATTATAGCGAACACCAATCATTTCTCCTCTACTCAATCGAGCTAAATTAGTAACTAATTTGGGCTTTTCGTTTCGATTTGTCCAAAGCATTAACATTCTAATTTCACATTTTACAGGCGTTGTAGGAGAGGCTACAACAGGAGCATACGCTATTTTTTCTTGTAAAATAAAATGATGTTTATCCTCAATTTCGTCTAAGTCAGACTGTTTGACATTGATTTTAACGCCAGCACCAGAAAAGGAATAGAGCGGTTTCAGGACGTAATTTTCTAAATCTGTTGGGTATTCTTCCAATTGATGTAGAAAATGCGTTTTGGGAACATAGGGACTATCTAAAAAAGGTAAAGTGTATTTACTTAATCGAAAGAACCAATTGGGATGACCTATCCATTGTACATTAGAAGGCTCTGTGAAGCGGAAAGAGCGTTGTAAATCATCTCGTTTGATTAATTCATCAAAGATGACGCGATGAAATATCTTTTCAACGCCAATTTTTTGACCATTTTTGATGTAATAAATATCCTGTCCTTCTTTTCGTAAATCAGTTACACAAAGTGGTTCTACCCCTAAATGATGTTTTGTACCTAAAAAGTCAATATAGGTCGGCTGTTTTTCAGGTTCTACTTCTAATAGCACTACATTTTCAGGATTTGAACTTCCCACAATTTCTTGACGCAACAAATCAATGTAAGATTCAGAGGTCAAATCACTAAAATAAGAAGTCAAATTATTGGGAATATCAAAATGCTTTCGATAGGCATGAGCGACCATATCTTGGAAAAAGTACAATGAAGGAAAACCTTGTGCTTCTATCAATTGAGGAAATAACTCACCGTTTTCTTTTTGCGTAATCGCAAAATCCATTTGAACAAATAGGGTAGAGTCTGACTCTCCTGGTACGTTTTGCTCAATCGCCCCTTTGGTCATGTCCATAAATTGTGGACTAATGACAACCTCATTAATATCATCACAGGCTTTTATCAAATGTTCTTTTAAATTATTTGGAATAAAAACAGGCGTCTCTGCTATCCGAAATGGAGGGCGGTGATTATAAGTAGCAGCAATGTCATCTAAAAAACTTTGATATTTTGAGGTAGTAAAGTGTTGATTAAAATGTTGGCGAATATTTTTAATCATGGTTTATGGTTACATTGTCTCATGGTCTCATGGCTTCATTGAAAAAAACAATGAAACAGTGAAGCAATGTAACCATGAACTTACTTTAATTGCTTAGTTAAATTTTTAACAGCGTTTTTTAAGAAGTTGGGAATTAAGACATCATGAGTCAAAGCAATACGCTGTGGGTGATGAATATTATCAACCATTTCATCGTATTTATCTTGTCCATGATTATTAATGACCTCTTGTCGTTGTTCGTTTTCCCTTAGGTATTGAAGCATTTTTATAGGCTCAGCTTCTGGATGGAACTGTGTACCAAAAAACTCATCCGAAAAACGAATAGCCATAATTGCACGCTCAAAAGGAACGTGAGGACGTATTTTTTCTAAGGCTAGTATTTCTGCCCCCATAGCATCTAATACCTCACCGTCAGGCTGAATGAGTTGCCATTTTCTGAAATCTCCAGCATAAAATGGATCGGGTAGTCCATCAAAAAAGCGTTCTTTCGTACCTTTATCGGTTTTGTGAACAGGGAAAATTCCAAAAGCTCTAGAGCGTCGAGGATGTATTTCTGCAACACCAAAATGGTTACAAACCATTTGGAAGGAATGGCAAATTAGGAATACATATTTTTTAGTGCCTGTTTTCGTTTTATCACATTGAATATTGTGTTGCCACAATTCATCAATTAAATCAAAAAACTGAGCATCCCACACCCCATCTCCATCTAGCGGACTACCAGGACCTCCGCTGACCATATAAATATCAAAAGAAGTATCTGGAATTTCGCATTTGGCTCTTACATCAAAAATCTGAGTTTCCCACTCACTAGAAAAATCCTCAACAATCGTATGAATCGCTTTTAATCCTTGATTTGGCTCATTATCATTCATGTCCAAAATCGCTACCCGTAATGGTCTCATTGTAATCAGTTACTGTTTATTAGGTTATCAGTTGTCGGTAAGCGGATAACCGACAACCGATAACTCACAACCGAACCTATTTCATCAATTTAGTAGCCTGACCAGCCCAATCATCGCGTTGTCCTCTGCCCTTAAATGTTGTCAATAAATTATCAACAAGAGCGTATTCTGTATCGGTCATTTTACTTACTTGTGCAAAAGTAAAAATTCCTATGTTATTTAAAATACTTTCTAGCTTCGGACCTACACCTTTTATGGCTTTTAAATCATCTTTTTCCGATTCTGTAGCAGTTCCGATACTTTCTAGTAGTTTATTTTTAGAAACTTCTTTGTTAATTTCTGGTAATTCGATCACTTCTGCAAAAAATTCTTCTTCTTCTGCTTCATTTTCTGAAGATTCGTTATCATCATCTTCCTCCTCAAATAATTCTTCTATTTCTTCAATCACTTCTTCTACAGCTTCTTCGATGAACTCTTCAATGGATTCCTCTTCCATCACTTTTTCAATCTGCTCTTCATCTAGTTTTGCTAAAGCCTTTTCTATTTCACCTTCCAACTGTTCTTCTATCCCGCTTAACACTTTAGCAGCTAAGATACCTGCTTTAGTTGTTGACTCATTAGATGTATTAGCAGCATTTTTTATAAAAGTACCCCAAGTCAAGTTGTCTTTATCCCAATCTTGTGCTAAAGCTCTTTCGATTGCCATTGTTGCAGCAGTTTCCACGACCCACTCGAAGTTTTCAGCACCAACTGAATTCAAGTCTGCATCAGGAGCAGGATTACAGAAATCAATCGCATACGGAATACCATCTCTAATGGCAAATTCTACGGTATTGAAATCATATCCCAAGGCTTTGTTCAAATCTTTTACATACTGCTCAATAGTAGCTTGTAATTCTGGATTAGCATTCATTTGAGCATCATAACGAGCATGATGTGGATTTTTAGGAGCATAAGGCATAATTTTTACCTTATCACCACCTAAACAATAGCAACGATAGTAATCCTCAAACTCAACAGCTTCTTGAAGCATCATCACTAAATCCCCTGTTTCATCATAAGCTTGGAAAAATTCTTCCTTATTGTCCACTTTATATACATTTTTCCAACCGCCACCTGCGTGAGGCTTCATAAAAGCAGGAAAACCAATGTGGTCAAAAATAGCATCCCAACTTAATGGAAACTTTAAGTTTCTAAAAGACTTATCAGAAGTTCCCTCTGGACGCTCCTTTGAAGGTAAGATAACCGTCTTTGGTACAGGAACACCAATTTTTTTAGCTAGTGCATTATTAAAAAATTTCTCATCTGCACTCCACCAAAATGGATTATTGATAACTGCTGTACCACTAATCGCTGCATTTTTTAAATATGCTCTATAGAAAGGAACATCTTGAGAAATTCTGTCAATGATGACCGCATATTCTGTCGCTTCTCCTTGTAAGACTTGATCTACTGTTACAGGTCCAGCTTCGATGCCTTCTATGTTTTTAGCATTGATTCTATCAATTACTGCCCATGGAAAAGTATCTTCCATGCCGAATAAAATTCCGATTTTTTTCATGAGAATTAAGGTATAAGGTGTAGGGTTTAAGGTATAAGGTAGGGAGTGTCTCGACTCCTTAATCCTTATACCTTAAATCTTACACCCATTTAGATAAATAATGAGGAAACATTTCGTTCCAAAGTGGCCAGTCGTGTTCTTGCCAGCCACGCTCATCATACCAATGATTAATATTTTTTTGATTTAAAATTTCAGAGAGTTTTTGATTAGAGTCTCTACAAATATCCCATTCAGAAGTACCTAGTACGATATTAATCTTCCATAGATCACCATGATTCGCATTCGGTAGGTAGTCCACAGGATTATTGAAATAAACATTATCATCATAATGTCCATCCATAAATGAGCGAATATCAAACGCTCCACTCATAGACATTAAATGACTCACTACATAAGGATGTCTAAAGGCAAAATTAGCGGCTTGAAATCCACCGAAACTACAACCTGCTACGGCTACTTTTCCACTCGGTGTATTCCAACGAATACCCTCTACCAATTCTTCCTTGATCATCTTATCGTACCAAGTGTGATTTTGTACGCGTTGTGCAGGATGAACAGACTTGTTATACCAGCTATCTTTGTCGATGCTGTCAATGCAATAGAGTTGAATTTTACCTTGCTCGGCAAACCAGCGGATGGATTCAGTTAATCCAAAATCTTTACTTTCGTAGTATCTCCCCATCGTAGTTGGAAACAGAATCACAGGATAACCACTGTGTCCATATACCAACATTTCTATATCTTTGCTCAGATTCGAGGAATACCACTTATGATAAGTTTCTTTCACTGACTTAAATTTTATTAGGACGTTGCTACGTATAATTTCTAAATCGAGTGCAAAGGTAATTCAATTTTAAGTTTAAATCAAAGAAATATTATTGTAACTTGTTGATTTAAAGGTTTTTATAAATTTAATTAAAATAATTAAATAGGTTTTTTAAGGAGAAAGACAGAATAAGATTTTGAGGTAAAAATTGATTTTAAAATTAATATTGCTTGTTATGGATAAAAACAATCATTTTCCAAAATA
>CAYLSF010000293.1:0-7533 GCA_964385675.1 uncultured Saprospiraceae bacterium | reverse complement strand
TGCTAATCAGTTTTATAATCCAAATTTCAGGTTATGAAAGCTTTATTTTGTAAAACTAAAAAAGTCCAGCTTACAAGCTGGACTTTTTTAGTTTTAGTCTAAGGAACTGATTACGAAGTAACCAATAACTAATCTATCGAATTAACGTAATATCTCCTTTATACGGGAAAGTTAAACCGTCTGAAAATTCTATTTCAATAAAGTAAACATACACCCCTGGTGACATATCTTGACCTCTAAATGTACCATCCCACGATTGACTCACATCATTAGGTGCAAAATCTGTAGCAGAATGTACTAATTCTCCCCAACGGTCATAAACCACAAAGGTTTTTACATTGATAACCCCTGTTCCACCATATACGACAAATTGGTCATTTTTACCATCACCATTTGGTGTAAAGGCACTTGGAATAAATACATTTCTATTTTTATCAATTTTTACAAAAATATCATCTGATGCGGTACATCCTGTTGAATCTTGAATCGTAACTGTATAGGTTGTACTTCTTACTGGTCTAATCGTTGGTTCAGGACAATCAAAACAACTCATAGTAGAGTCATTTGGTGAAGTTGCCCAACTATAGGAAATTGGTAAGAATGTATTAACTAGGGCTTGTAGTGTCGTACTATCTCCTAATTCTAACTCAATGTCGTCTCCTAAATCTACCACAATTTGCTCAGGCTCATCTACCAATACAGATTCTTGATAAATACAACCATTAGCATCCCTTACATATACATCATAATTACCACCAAACAAACCGAAGAAGATAATGTCAATTGGCTGATAATTATCACCATCCAAAGAATAAGCGTAAGGTGGTGTTCCACCAATTACAGTATCTAATTGGATTCTACCATCTTTTGCTCCATTACAAGTCGTAGGAGTAGCCGAGATTGAAGCATCTAATGCTTCAGGTTCAGCTATAGTACCTGTGGCAACTTGCTCACATCCATTTGCATCTGTAACCGTTACATTATACGTTCCTATTGGTAAATTAACAGCAGTGGGCGTTGTTTGAGCATTAGGATCATCCCATTGGTAAGAATAACTTGGTGTTCCACCAGTCGGTACGACCGTAATAGAACCACTTGCTCCACTATTACAATTTACATCATCAACCGTAACTGTAGTTGTTAATGGTGAAGATGGCTCATTGACAGTAATATTTACGGGGCCAAATGAACAACCGTTTGCATCTGAAATGACAACTTGATAGTTATTACCAGCAGGTAACCCAACAACGGTAGAACTATCTTGAGGTGTTGGTAAATTACTCCAGGTATAAGTATAAGGAGCAGTACCTCCTGTCATACCTAATACGGAAATAGTACCATCACTTCCTCCAAAACAACTAACAGGGGTAGAAATAATGCCTCCAGCCGGATTTAAACCAGGCAATTCAGATACTAAAGCCGTATCTTGAATAGAACATCCTGAAACATCCGTTATAGTTACAAAATAAATACCTGCACCCAATTGTGTAGCCGTTGCCCCTGTCTGACCATTACTCCATAAGTAAGTAAAGCCTCCAGAACCACCTGCCGCAGTAACCATAGCCTGACCATCTGTTCCTCCTACACAATTTACAGAGTCAACTGCCATTGTAGAAGTAATAACAGGAGGAGAAGCAATTGTTACACTATCGTTTGTAGTACAACCGTTTGCATCCGTAACTGTTACATAGTAAGTTCCAGCTAGGATGTTCATTACCGTATCAGTTGTACTATTATTTAAGTCCGTCCAAATATAGGAATATGGCATTGTACCACCTGTAACAGCAACACTTACTTCTCCATCAATTACATTAAAACAACTTTGATCTTCTCCAGCAGTAGTCGTCATTAATGGCATTGGTTCCATAACCATAAATGTATCTACTTTAGTACAAGAAGATACATCGGTTGTTGTTAGGAAATAAGTCCCTGCTGCTAAATTAGAAATACTAGAAAGGGTATCCATTGCAGGATTAGTACTCCAAGCATAACTATAAGTACCAGTTCCACCAGAGATAAATGCGGTAAGCGAACCATCTGTATCTCCATTACAAGTAACAGATACATTCGTAACAGAGTCTAATGTTAAAGCAGGGGGTTGTACAATAGAAACAGCTAAGGTATCCGTACATCCATTTGCATCTGTTACCGTTACTACATAATCACCTGCAGGTGCATTAGCTAATAAAGAGTCTGTATTCATGCCGCCCCAATTATAAGAATAAGGGGCAGTACCTCCTGATGCAGCTACCTCAATAGAACCGGTAGAATCACCACTACAAAGAATACTTCCAGAATTTAATAGACTTATTGTAATTGAATCGGGTTCATTTATAGTGATAGAATCTATATAAGTACATCCTACATTATCTGCTACAGTAACATTATACATTCCAGCAGTTAAGCCTGTAGGATTATTCGTTGTACTTGTTGTATTAGGAGACCATGTATAGTTATAAGGTAAGTTTGGAGCTCCTCCAGAAGTCATTGGAGTTACCAATACAGCACCATCATTACCTCCAAAACAATTAACATCTGTACTATCCAAAGTTGCAGTTACGGTTAAGGTCGGTACAATTTCTACTGAATCTACAAAAGTACAACCATTACCATCTGATATCGTTACGGTAACCCAACCTACACCTAATTCAGTAGTAGAAGAATCTGTGTGTGTGGGATCATGTGACCAAGTATAACTGTAGTTACCTACGCCCCCAGAAGGTGTAAGAGCAGCTACACCATCCGCCAAATCAACACAAGTTGCATTGACTACAGTAGTAAAAGAACCACTTACAGGAGTAGGCTGACCCAATGTTAAACTAGCTGAAGCGGAACATCCATTGGCATCAATTACTGTAACTTGATAAGCAAATGCTGAAGCAGGTACGCCCGTCAATGTATCGTTATTTGTACCAATGATATTACTATTATTCGACCAAGTAAAATTATAAGGAGCAGTACCACCACCAATACCAGTGCCTGGTGTCACATAAACTAATCCTGTACTATCTCCATTACACAATGGCATATCACCAGTAATATTGACAAATAATGGGTTGGGTTCTACTATTGTTATAGTTGTATCTAACATACATCCATCAGAGTCTTCCATAGTAACACTATATGTACCCGCTACTAAAGTAGTAGCTATCGAATCATTTAAAGTATTATCATGACTCCATGTGTAAGTATATGGATAATTCCCACCAGTTGGAGAAACGGTTATTTCACCATCATTTTGACCAAAACAGCTAATATCAGAGCCATTAAAGTTAGAAGAAATCCCCCCAGTAAAAGTAAAGTTAGAACATGGTACTGGACATGCAGTCATGTCAATAGCAGGGATGATATTTGTGTTATTTGCACTACCACCTCCATTATTATCTGAAATTGTAATGGTATAAATTCCTGGTTGAGGAACATTGAATACTAATGTTCCATTATGAGAAGCATTGGTAACAATAGTACCTGTAATAGCTGGATTTGAAATAAGAGAAATAGTAGCTGTATAATTACTTCCATCTAATTCAGGTAATCCACCTGTAATAGTGATTGTTCCTTCACAATCATTACCTCCGTTGGTATTATTAAAACTCGTAATATTAATGTCATTCAAAAAGGCAACCGGAAATGCCGCATTTACATTTACGTTAATACATTCATTAGGATGATTAATATCCCATGAAGAATTACCCATAGAAAATCCATCTACAGTAATTGGTGCAAACCAAAGTGTATCGGGATTCGTTAAGGCAGCATTTGTTAAAATACCTTGATAGAAAGTGCTATTATTTATTATCGTACCATTACCATTAATATCCACATTAGGAACTAACGGGGTAGGAATAAAATTACCACCAGATATAGTTCCAACAATACAAGGATCATTACCAATATCTGCCATAGTTTGCCCTGTAGCAGTAGGAGGACAAGTATAAATAGCATATTGAATACCAGATGGCGTAGAAGGACTAGGATCTCCTCCTAAATCTTGATTACCATCGTGTGTTATATTTAAAGTATCACCAGGGTATAATTTATCGACTGATAAGCTACTGGCTGTACTTCCTAATCCAGTTGTTAGTGTTCCCGCATCATCCGTACAAGCAACACAAGCCGACATATCTAATTGGAATACTTGACCACATCCATTGTTATCTGTTACCGTAAAGTCATAAATGCCAGGTTCTGGTACATTGAAAATAATGGTACTATTGTGGAAAGCATTTGTACTTGTAATCGTACCTGTTACTGCTGGATTTGTACTTAATGCTAAAGAAAGTCCATATTGTGAAGCATCAAATTCTGGTAAGCCACCTCTTACTCGAATTGTACCTTGACATAAGTTACCACCAGCAGGTGTTGTGAAACTAGCAGTATCTATGTCGGCTAATAATACAATTGAAAAAGCATCTGAAGTACTTATATTAACACATTCATTTACACCACCAACATCTTCAGACAATGTTTTTGGATTAGATGTAACATCATCTATGGTAACATGTGCAAAATATAGCTGAATATAACTTCCTGGATTAAAAAGATTATTATAAACACCAGTATGTGTAAAAGAAATATTTCCAAAAGGATCAGTTCCTACCAATACAGGAGCATTATTCATAGATAGATCTGCCCAAACATTCGCACTAGTTGCACCAGAAATTTCTGAAACTAAACATCCTGAAACGGTAGGAGGGGCTAAAAATATTCCTAAATCTACACCAGCTTGAGTTGTTGGGTCTCCATCTCCTGTTACCACCGCGTTACCATCATGTGTCACTGTGAAATTGTCTCCAATACACATAATAGTGGTTAATCCTGCTGGATTACCATTATGTGTTCTAGTAGAAGTACCTGCTGTATCAGGACAAGCATTTACAGGAGGTTGAGCATATAGATAATATTGTGCTTGTTGATCTTGCAGTATTTGAGAAGATACTTCCTCATCAGCCAACCAATCAATAATTGCTGCTATGTCCTCATTTAAATTTTGATCTTGCGGTTCCTGTACAAAAAGATCAAAATCTAACTGTCCTGAATGTTCAGCATGAAGGACAAAGGCAACAAAGCTTATATAAAATAAAGTAAGAATAGTTTTTTTCATGTTGATATTCAATTTATGCTTATAAGGCACTCTCGTTTTGTGAGCATTTCGCTTTTCAATTCACAAAAATTATTATGTTCAGTTAAATATATTTACTGGCTATTTGGAGTCGTAGTTTGCTGCTTTTGTTTACGAGTAAGTTGTTGCTCTAAATGATCAATTTTTTTCAGAATAAAAGGACTTGGTTTATCAATTTTTTTCAAAGTATTTAATTGTGATTGCAAACCTTTTATCTCTTTCTTCAAAGAAGGTTGAGTGGAGCGAATAGGATTTTTTGATGCCTTATTTTGTACACGTTGAGGTGCATCTGTCGCATCAATAGCTACAGCTTTGGTTACGTTCTCTTTTGAAGGAGTAGTTTTGGCTTGTGCAGCCAGGTTTTGTGAAAAACCAATTATCAACATACTCACGACCCACAAAATGATAGATTGTTTACTCATTAGTACATACAATTTTTTGCAAATATGAAAAGATTTCAACGGAATTTAGGATTCCTAATATTATTCTTTGACCAAATTATAAACTTAGGTCTTTATGTATTTCAATTTTGAATCACTCACTTGATTAATATTCTATGTATTTGACAAATTACCAAAACTCGTACTCTTTAACGATATTGTAACAATTGTTATTGCAGACTTTTATGAACTAAATAAAGTTAGCGAATTAAGAATTTATCCCAATAAAAACCAAGAAGTTATAACATTAATGTAATCAACTGAAAATCAGATAATAAAAACTTACAAATACACATATGAAGTAATCATTTTTTGTAATTCAATAGATAATATAAATGTCTAAAAATAAATTATTAATTGAGGGTTAAAGGTATGAATTAATACCTTATTTATGGAAACATATTCTTGCAAATACGCTGATTGAATGAAGTTAAATCCTAAAAATTATAATTTATGATTTGGACAAACATAATCCATTATTTTAAATAACTAGAATAAATCTTTTGAAGTAGTATGTACTTATGCCTCAATATTTGTAAATTTAGTGACTTCAATATTTTGAATCATCAAACATATTGCTTTTCAAGATTTATTCGTCTCTTGTAGAGACAATATGCCAATTAATTTTTATTTTTGATTTTAAAGATTTAAATCAAGAACTAAATGATGTAGTTATAGACTTTCCTAATAAGAACTTTATAATATTATCAATAAATATGAATGCTATTAATGTATAAAAATAATATATTCAGACTTTTGCAGTAAACTTTGTTTCAAGTTTCCTTGAAGGGAAAATCAAAATAATTATTTAAATACTGAATTATATAAGTAACCTAATGACACAAATGTCGTCAAATAGTGACATGGATTAATTCTTTTACAAGAATTAATCGTAAGACTATTTGAGTTTTCTTTATATTAATTACATTAGATTGAGAACTAAGACACATAAACGAATTACTGACGATCAAGCAATTGATCAATATTTAAGTACACAAAGCCCCTACTATTTCAATTTGTTGTACGAACGCTATATCAATAAAGTATATAGCAAATGTATATCCTTGCTCAAAGATGAAGCTATGGCCCATGACGCAACACAGGAAATTTTCATGAAAATATTTTTAAACCTAGCAAAATTTAATAGAAAATCTAAGTTCTCTACTTGGCTATATTCCATTACCTATAATTATTGTATTGACTTTTTGAGGAAGAAGAAGAAGGAGACGAAACTATTTTCTAGTGAAGAGAAAGAGGGAAGTGATATAATAGAAGAGGTAGATGATAGAGAAATTATGGAAATGGAAATTAGTCGATTAAAAATTGTGTTAGAAAAGTTACCTAAAGATGATAAGACCGTCTTACTAATGAAGTATAAGGAAGAATTATCTATTAAGGAAATTGGGGCAATCTTTGGAAAATCAGAAAGTGCCATAAAGATGAAGATTAAGAGAGCTAAACATAAATGTCAGAAATTCTATAAAGAAACATTTAAAGAAGTATATTAACACGTTGAAGTATATTAAACAAACATGTATTATTATTTCTACATTTTGCTTGAATGTACTAATGTCTCCAGAAACAATCATTAACATATAGTTTTAGTACTTAGATATTTAATGGGCTAAGTGGTTTGAAATATTATAACACTACTCAAGTTAAGTTATTAAGGTCTTATATTTTAATGAACGATAAGCAAGACATAATACGAAGGTGAAATCAAATAATTTGAATACATTTTTAAACTTGGTGTAATGGGAGAATCAAATTGGAAAAAACTTGACGAAGAGTTCGAAGCCCCTATCGAATTGAAGAAGAATATACAGCGTAGTGTATTTTCTAATCTTAACTTTTTAAGATTTTTTGGCAGTGTTGTAGATTTATACGTTGGAAAAGTTAGTGAAACTATCATTGGTTTGACGAATACGTTTCAAAACGAAGATGAAGAAGATACTCCAAAATTAGAAGAGC
>CAYLSF010000292.1:0-7538 GCA_964385675.1 uncultured Saprospiraceae bacterium | reverse complement strand
CAATCAAAAATAAAAAAATGAGAACCAAATTCCTATTTCTAATACAAATCCTACTATTCACTCCATTAACTACACAAGCACAAACTATGAAAGTCATGTCTTATAATATTCGTTATGATAATCCGAATGATGGTGAAAACAAATGGGATAATCGTAAAGACGCTATCGTCAATTTAATTCGATATTATCAACCTGACTTTATCGGCGTACAAGAGGCTTTACTTCATCAGTTAAATTATATTGAAGATAACTTACCGCACTTAGATAGCACCAAATTCGATTTAATCTCGCACAATACTTTTTGGTTATCGGAGTCCAGTGATGTGGGTTCCATCGGATGGGATGCTGCTATTACAAGAGTTTGTACGTATGGTATTTTTAGAGCTAAAATAGACTCTACAGAAATAGCGGTTTTTAATACGCACTTTGACCATAAAGGGCGTACAGCAAGATTACGCTCTGCGGAATTAATCTTAGAAAAAATAGACAACTTAACTCACGACAGCACAAAGATTATCTTAACAGGCGATTTTAATAGTTTACCCGATAGTTTACCGATTCAAACACTTTCGACAGTTTTAGATGATGGTGCAGCAATCAGTCAAACAGGTTTATACGGCCCTATTGGTACATTTAATTGGTTTGATAAGGATGCGGAACTAAAAGCACGAATCGATTATATTTTCACCAAAAATGTGATTGTACACAGTTATCGACATATTGATGATAGACGTCCAAATAACTATTGGGTTGCTGATCATTTACCTGTTTTTGTGGAAATGGGATATTAAAGGTATTTTTTCGAGTAGTAGTTTGACGACATAACAACAAGTATTTTATAACAGCCCTTACAATCCTTCAAATAACCGATGGATTTCCCTACTTTTGCTACACTCACCATGAAAATGAATCAATAAGTGATACGGTAAACGGTGGACGGGTCATAGCCTGCCCCGTACTTGATACGGGGGCAGACGGTCTTTGTAACAGAGTAAATCCATAACCATCTATCTTTACAAGAATAACTAAACACATAATTCACGCTTGATGGAAGAGTTTGGATTCATTTTTACATTAAAAATCATTGACTTATGAACTTAAAATATACCTTAATATTCTTTTTATTAGGACTACAAAGTATAGGGCTTGCTCAGAATTGGGATGCCAGTAAAGTATCCGATAGATTGCAAGCAGCTATTCAAGAGTCCCCTAACGACTATCATGATGTTAGTTTTTTATTGTCAGATAGAGCTGATATTCAAAGTTTGGATGTCCAATTTAGACAACAAAATGCCGATAGAGGAACAAGAGCTCATGCAGTAATTACAGCCTTACAACAAAAGGCTCAACAGACACAACCGCCTATTTTAGCTATTTTAAATCAATCTGAAAAAGTACAAGTCAATAGTATTCGTCCATATTGGGTCGTTAATATTATCTATGCCAAAGTTCAGAAAGAGTTGATTGAAACGTTAAGTATGGATAGCAGAATCGCTATGATTGATTTAAATGCTATTTTGGAACTGGATGAATATCAAAATGAAGAAGCGATTGAAAATGCCATGATGCCTGTTATCCCTAATGGAATAGAACCAGGTTTGGCAGCTATCAATGCTCCTGCGATGTGGGCATTAGGATATAGGGGATATGGTGCTAAAGTATTAAGTATTGATACGGGGGTTGACCCTACTCACCCTGCTTTAGCGTCTCAGTATTATGGTAATGTTGTTGGAGATGATTTAGCATGGTATGATTATAACAATCCTAATAGTCCGCCAAATGATTGTGGTGATCACGGTACACATACCATAGGAACAATGGTCGGATTGGATAAAACGACAAATGACACTATTGGTGTTGCCTTTCAAGCACAGTTTATGGCAGCACAAGCGATATGTGGTTTTGGTTCAGCAGATAATCTAGCGTCTTTTCAGTGGGCAATTGATCCAGATGGTGATCCTGCTACTTTTAATGATATGCCTGATGTAATTAATAACTCTTGGCAAGACCCTTCTGTGAGTGCTACGCAATGTTTGACCACAAATAATCCATATAGAGATTTATTTATTGCCTTAGAAACAGCAGGAATTGCTGTAGTTTTTAGTGCTGGAAATGGAGGCCCCGATTCTTTGACGATTACGCCTCCTAAAAATATCAATTTAGATACAGTCAATGTATTTTGTGTTGCTGCGGTCAATGGTAACTTCCCTAGTTTTCCGATTGCTGGTTTTTCTAGCAGAGGTCCCTCTCAATGTGGTGGAACAGGTACTTTATTAATCAAGCCAGAAGTTGCTGCTCCTGGTCAGTCTGTCCGTTCTTGTGAACCCAATAATACGTATGGTAATAAATCGGGGACTTCAATGGCTGCTCCACACGTAGCAGGTGCTTTATTATTATTGCGTCAAGCCTTCCCCAATCTTCATGCTAGGGATTTAAAACTGGCATTATTTCACACCGCAGTTGATTTAGGGGATCCTGGCGAGGATAATACCTTTGGAAATGGAATAATTGATGTATTTGCCGCCTATAATTATTTGATTAGCTTAGGTAATCAACCTGCTCCGCCTTATGCGAATAATGATTTAGCATTAGAGGGTGTATCAAATATTAATGATATAGTTTGTGATACAGAATTCTCTCCTATTTTAAATGCTTATAATCAAGGGACAGATACCATTTATAATGCTGTAGTTCAATTAATATATGAGGATGGAACGGTAGATAGTGTAGCATGGTCGGGTGTAGCCTTACCTTTTGAAGCGTTTGATATTCCTTTTTCAACACAAATGCCTGGAACGGGGTACTATCGCCTAAGATTTGAGGTGGTAAGTGTAAATGGCATAGCGGATGAACGCAACGAAAATGACTTTTTGAATAAGAGCTTCTTATTAACGGATATCCAACCTGTTGAAGGAGTTGATGGAACAGCTTGTGTCAATGCTGAAATTTTATTACAAGCTAATACACCTATCAATGGAGAAATTAGGTGGTATAATAGCCCTACCCTTCAAACACCTATAGGAACGGGTTCTAGTTATCTAGCCGATCCAATTGATAATGACTCGACAGATGTGGTATATTATGCTGATGTTATTCAGCAGGATTCGTTGGGTATGCCCGATAATTCAAATGGTGGTGGCGGGTTTATTAATGATTTAAATGCTGGTTTAAAATTCAATGCTTTAGCCCCTTTTACTTTAAAATCAGTAACCGTTTACACCGATGTAATCGGTGGGCGTCGTATTGAAGTCGTCAATAGTGCGGGTACGGTTATTCGTTCCAAAGTAGTTGGGCTTGCATCTGTGGGAGAACACAAACTAGATTTAAACTTTCAAATTCCTGCGGGGCAAGAATATGAAATCAGGCCTTCCATACGAGCAGAGTATTATTTTAGTGCAGGCGGAGCATATCCTTATATTATCCCTGAAATCGTTGAAATTACGGGAGCTAATCAAGGTAATGCTTACTACTATTTTTATAATTGGGAAATAGAATATGGAAGTCCTTGTGGTAGAACACCTGTTATGGCTTCAGCGGATACGGGTACACACGTCACAGACTTTTTAGTATTAGGCGATACCATCAATCAATTTGCCATTACAGATATTCCTTTTACAGATAATACGGTTGGAGCAACATCATGGCTTTGGAATTTTGGTGATGGTACGACTAGTACTGACCAAAATCCAACCCATCACTATAATGAAAGTGGTTTATACAATGTCATTCTTTCTACTACAGGGGTAGATGGCTGTTCAGATGCTCATCAACAAACGATTTTGGTAGAAAATGCCTTCCCTGTAAATACGGAAAATACTTTAGACGATTTTGGTTCAATCAATATTTATCCAAATCCAAGTCAAGGTGATTTTATCATTGATTTCGATTTATCCTCTTCGCAACTCATACAGGGTCAAGTATTCGATTTGTTGGGTCGTCAAATGCTACAACTCTCTAAACAAAACATTCAGAGTGAACAAATTCATCTAAATACCAATAATTTAGAAAAAGGATTGTATTTATTGCAGTTGAAGGTTGGTAGTAAAACTATTGTTCGGAAGTTGATGAAATTGTAAACTTATTCCTGTCGATGGCTATCGTTATATGTTATCAGAGATTTAAGGGATCAACAAAATGATCCATAAATAAAAAAGTACGGTTTTAGATAATCTATAACCGTATTTTTTATAATATTAAATTTATTCGATATTACTTTTTTAATTTGCAGTACCCGTAAATGATTTTGTTACACTAGTACCTGCTTTGTCTGCTGCTTCATAAAGTGTTAAATCAGCAGAACCATTTCCTGTATTATTGTCAGGATAGAAGTTGAATTTTAATTCAATTTCTTGGTTAGCATTTAATTGTAATGCGCGAGAATCTACATCAGGAGGGTAACATAAATTATGATCACATATCGCAGTTGCCCAGCCCATAGGAACATTTTCATTTGTACGTTCCCATTCTAAATCTAGTACAGCATCTGTATTGTTTTTCAACATTACTTTGGCAACGATTTCTGCATCATTTGCTCTACCACTAGCATCTAAGGTAACATCTGTGATAGTAAAAGAAGGCCCTGATGGTGTAGTTGTTCCTTCATCATCACCACAAGATGAAAAGGTGAAGAAACCCATAGCTAAAATTGCTAAGTAGAAGAATTTTAAATTTTTCATGGTTCAACAAGTTTTGTTATTACTCAGAATATTTCATGAATTATAATTACACTTAAAACGTGAAAATTATAATTAAATGTATTGTAAAAAAATATAAATAGTTGGCATTTAAATTAGTGAGGAATTTAAAGTCGAAATTTACTAAAAATTACAAGTTTTTTCAAGAAAAACGCTTTTTTACCGTAGAATGTGGCGTTCATTGGACAATCAAATCACAAATCACATCCCTCCCGTCCCGATAGCTATCGGGATTACGGGAAGCTATCAGGACATAAATCACAAATAATTAGTAAGATATTATGGAACTAAAAATTTTGTTTCATCATGAGGAAAGTACTTTCTTAAAACCCGAAATCTAAACTTCAGCTTTGTAGAAGAGTTCAGAGCAATTTTCTGGTTTAAAAATTGATTTTGCAGCATGCTGAATATCTGCTGTTGTAATAGCTTGATAAAGGTCTGCTTCTCTATTAATTAATTCAATGTCTCCTATAGCTTCAAAAAAGGCAAGATTCATCGCTTTATTTAAAATATTTGACTCTGAGAAGATGAGCGTGCTTTCCATCCTATTTTGGATTTTTTGAAGTTCAGTTATAGAGAGAGGTCTGTCTTTTAGCAGGTTTAATTCTTTCCAAACGGCTTGTTGTGCTTCTTCTAGTGATACCCCATCTACAGGCCTACCTTCTACAATTAAGAGTCCTGGTTCAATACTTCCTGTGATATAAGCATCAATCTCTGTGAATAATTTTTGTTCTTTCAATAATTTTCTAAAGAGGCGGGAAGACTGTCCACTAGCTAAGATATCGGTGATAATATCAGCAATATAATATTCTTTATGTTTACGTCCTTCAATATGAAAAGCCATATAGAGTGCGTCAACGGGTACTTTAGCAATTGTATCTTGATGTTTAAAATGACGCTGCTTGGGTTCTTGTGGAATTTTTCGTTCAAAATCTAAGCCTTTTGGAATATCTCCAAACCATTTATTGGCTAATGCTTTAACCTTTTCCATTTCACAGTTACCCGAAACAACTAATATCGCATTATTGGGACGGTAATATTTATAAAAAAATGCTTTTACATCCTCTAGTTGTGCTTCTTCAACATGCTTTGGTGTACTACCGATAGTAGGCCAACGATACGGGTGTTTCTCAAAAGCTAATCCAAATAATTTATGCCAAACATCACCATAAGGTTGATTGAGACAAGTTTCTTTAAATTCTTCTACTACGACCTTACGTTGTGTATCTAGTGCCGTTTCCGAAAAATTAAGTTGTAACATTCTATCGGATTCTAACCAAAAAGGAATTTCGATATTTTCTGCTGGCACAACATCATAAAAATTGGTAATATCATTATTGGTAAACGCATTACTTTCCCCACCTGCCCACTGCATAGGGGCATCAAAATCAGGAATATTAGCAGATCCTCCAAACATCAAATGTTCAAATAAATGAGCAAATCCTGTTTTGTTCTCAGGCTCGTCTTTTGAACCCACTTTGTATAAAATATTCACAGCCACCAATGGTGTACTATGATCTTCATGTACCACACATTGTAAGCCATTGTCTAAGGAAAAACGTTGATATTGAATCAATTTTTTTATGGTAAACGGTTGACGGTGAACGGTTGTTTTGGTTACTTAGTTATTAGTTAATGGTTAATATAAACATCTTTTCAAAATTCAAATTGTGTAATAAATGAACTAATAATCAAAATATCAATAACCTATCGTTCATGGTCAACTGTGAATTAAATCAGAAGGCAAATTGCATAAAAAAAGCGTAACTTTCTAGTAGAAAGCTACGCTTTTTTATGCTTTCACCGTCAAGGCGATCCCGATAGCTATCGGGAGTCCGTCCGCCGTCAAGCGAAGCGACCGTTTTCCGTTTTACTGTACAGATAACTTCTTAGTTACTTTAGCACCTTGCTCGTTCATTACAGTAATGAAGTACATACCTGCCTCAAAGTTTGCTCTTGAAACCTCAACAGTATTGTTAACTACATTTTCTTGACGAACTATCTGACCCATTACATTTGTGATGATAACGTCTAATGTTTCATTCTCAGGATTGTCAATTGTAATACGTGTAACATCTGTTAATGGATTTGGTGCAATGTCAAAAGATGCTGCTGTTGCTACTTTATTAGTATTAGTAGGAATAGAAGCAGCTGTACAAGCATCATAAACAAAAGCAATAACAGTATCAGAAGAAATAGTCATAAGACGATTGAAGTTACCAAAACCGTCATCTATACCACAAGTAGCATCTATACCTGTACCTTCATTATTTCCCCATGTACCTCCATTGATGTATTTGTATTGATAATCACCTGCAGGTACTTGTATTTCAATAGAATAGACTAAATCTCCCTCCGCATCTTCTAGGTTATGTACACCTGCTGTCCACTCACTCTGCATATTTAGTGCATCTGAATCTTGAAAGTTACCTGCTACACAAATCGTATCATCTACTGCTGCTTCGTTTGACATATCTACTACTAATAGAACGCTATAGTTTTGAGCCTGAGCAAATGTGAATAAGGCAGCAAAAAGTAAAGTCATGTAAATTTTTCTCATAAATGTTGTAATTTAAATTTGATAAATAAATTGATTAGAAAATAAATTTAATATTGAATAGATAATAACTCCATCTTTTTATCTATACGTGTCTATGATAGAGTACATAAATATATTCGATGTACTCACTATTACTCATATAAATTAAAATATTTCACTAAAACACAAGAAATGTGTTGAAAGGTGTGATAATTCCTATTTATCCCTTTTGATTATTGAGTGAATTCCTTGTAATGTGTATCTTATTTATATCTAAGTAATCTATAATTAAAGATAATAGAAAT